>JARGOW010000082.1 GCA_029212955.1 Planctomycetota bacterium
CCCATGCGCCTCTTGTCCCAGATCATCCAGAAAAAACCGAGGCATAGGATGATATAGGAAAAGAAGTAGCCCACATATCTCAGTAGGCATTTGCCCACAGAAGGAGTCTCGCCAGTGCGCATGTTGACGATTTTGATGCCCACCATGATCTTGCCCGGGGTGGCCCCCGCAAGGCTCCAGAAGCCCACGTACACCACGGCCGGCACGATATAGAAGACCGCATTGATGAGCAAAGCATGGAAATCCAGCCACGCCGCTATGACCTCCGGTTCCTCGTCCAACCACTCGACACCAAAGAGAAACACGGCGATAACAATCACACCGACGTAAACCGCCAAGGCAAGAACCGCGTCTAGGAAGTACGCCAAGAGCCGGGGTCCAAATCCAACCAATACAAGCTGGTCCACCTTGCTGGGCCCCGCCCTCTCCACAGAGGATTCCGGGGTGGAGTAAGGATCGAAAGATTGGTTGTCCATGGTCGGTCGGGTGCTGAAAACGGAAGGGGAACTCGCGCATCCCCGGGGCAAGTATCCGGCTTATACGCGACCCCATGGGCCCGCCGGTCCGGGCGGAAGGCGTGCCAGCTTCCCCGCCCCCTTCGGAGACTTCAAAAACCCTTGGGGACCCCACCTTCAACGAGCAGGCGGCACGGGAATTGAATGAGGAAAACCGAGGCCGGGAGCGGGTCCCGGCCTCGGCCTATGATGCTTGCTGAATTTCCTTCCCGCAATCGCGGCAAGGCTTTTCAGAGTTTGCCAACCCTAGTAGCGGCGACGTCCACCGCCACCGCGACGGGGACCACCGAAGCCTCCGCCTCCACGGCGGGGCTTGCCGTAGGGGCTGGCGCCGTAGCCGCCGCCATCATCGTGGAAGGGGCCGGGCTGGGGGGTGTTGTAGCCGCTGTCGGGGCGCGCGAAACGATCGCTCGTGCCGCGTCCTCCGCGGAAGGAACCGCCACGTCCGCCACGACGGGCGCCACCACGGTATCCGCCTCCGCCACCGCGGAAGTTGCCACCACCACGGTGACCACCGCCACCGCCGCGGTAGTTTCCACCGCCGTGCTCACGCTCTTCGCGGGCACCGCCGCCTCCGCCGCCCGACTTTCGGATGCGGATGCCGGGATCCCGGGGATCGAAGCGGTTGGCCTTGGTTTCAAAATCCTTAGCCACGCGGCCCGAGATCTCGAAGGTGCTGGAGGAAGGACCCAAGCGGATAGCGCCGACCTCGTTGCTGGAAATGTCGCCGCGGCGGCAGACCAGGGCCAGGATGCGCTGGGGGTTGGCTCCACTGCTCTTGCCCCAGTTGATGGAGAAGCTGGAGGAGAAACCGTCGGCGCTTCCGGAATGGGCGCGCTTGGGCAGACGCTCAGCCTGTTGGTCGCCACCGTAGGCTGCGGCCTGTTCCTTGTCGAAACGCTGGGGGCGCTCGGGGCGCTCGCTGCGATCGAATTTACCCGGGCGCTCAAACTTGCCCGGGCGGTCGAACTTGCCCGGCCGCTCGGGGCGCACGGGAGCATTTTCGTGACGCTCCTGGCGCTTGGACTTCTTCATCTCGGCGATGTCGAAGGGCTCGCGCGCGGCGCCAGCAACGGACACCTGCTTCATGAGGACCGCGATGACTTCCTTGGGGTCGCGCTCCCCCATGAGAGCTTCCGCGCGCTCCAGATCCGTGGGCGTGGGCTCCGGGGAGTCGCTCAGGAACTTGGACATGGCGTCGCTCTGACGCTCGGCCAAAACGTCGCGCACGTGGGCACCGCTGGGCACGTCGCGCCACTCGATTTTCACGCCGGTACCATTCAACAGGTATTGCATTTTGCGACGGTGCTGGGGCGGCGCCATGATCAGGCACATGCCCTTGTTGCCGGCGCGTCCGGTGCGACCGGAACGGTGCACGTAGACTTCGCTGTCGCGGGGCGGGTCCCCGTGAACGACGAGGGAAACTTCGGGCACGTCCAATCCACGGGCCGCCACATCGGTGGCCACCAGGATCTGAATGCTTCCGGCACGGAAGGCACCCAGTGTGCGCGTGCGTTGACTCTGCTGCAGGTCGCCGCTCAAGGGAGCCGCGGAGAAGCCGTCATTGCTGAGCTGCTCGGCCAAGCGGGTGGTGTCCATGCGGGTGGCCACAAAGATCAGCACGCGGTTTTCACCGGCCAGCAGGAGCTGGTTCACCAGGGCGGGGTAGCGCTGGTTGCGCTGGACCCAGTAGCCCACGTGCTCGATGTCCGCGTTGGCGGCGCCCAGGCGGGAGCCTTCCACGTGCAAGGCGTTGGTCTGGTAACGCTCGGCCAGGTTTTGGATGGAGCGCGGGAAGGTGGCCGAAACCAGGTGGGTGTGGCGCTGGGCCGGGGTGCCCTCCAGGATCGCGTCGAGCTCATCGCGGAAGCCCATGTCGAGCATCTGGTCGGCCTCGTCGAGCACGACCTGCTTGATGAGGGAAAGGTCCAGGGAGCCGCGGCGCAGGTGGTCGAGCAGGCGGCCGGGGGTGCCGACCAGGACCAGAGGGCTGGACTCCAGCTTGCGACGCTCGGGGCCGATGGGCGTGCCACCGGTGACGCATTCCACGCGGCAGCGCGCGACCGGGCCATAGAGCCAGCTCAGCTCGCGCTGCACCTGGACGGCCAGCTCGCGGGTGGGCGCGATGACCAGGGCCACGGGGCCCAACACGCGCTTGTTCGAGCGGATGGCCTTGGCCTCCTCGAGCAAGTCCTCTGCCATGGCCAGACCCAGCGCCACGGTTTTGCCCGAGCCGGTCTGGGAGGTGATGCGCAGATCGCGGCCCTCATGCAGTGCTTGCATGGCCGAGACCTGAACCGCGGTCAGTGCGGAGTACTTCTGACTCTCCATCGCCTCACGCAGGAGGGCGGGAATGTGCTCGAGGCTGGCCGGATCTGCTTCGACTGCGACTTCAACCTCCGCTACGGCTTCGGCATCCGCCTCAACGGGTTGCTCCGCCTCGACTTCCTCGGCGACGGGCACATCGGCCGCGGCGACGGGAGCTTCCACTTCGGAAGCGACCTCTTCCGCGGCGGGCGTTTCAGCCTCGGCGGAGGGCACTCCAGGGATTTCGGAATAGCCCGCAGCTTGCACGGGTGCAGATTCGGGGGTGGACACACAATCGCTCTGGGACCCAACTTGGGGGTCCTTACACTCTTCTTGGTTCATGGTTTACTCCGCTTTATTGCGGTGGTTTGCGGCGAAACTCCATGAAACCTTTTCAGAGCACGACGCGGCCCCGGTCCCTGACCTTTGCGACGTGCAAAGGCCCCTACCGGCAGCATTCTAGTTGACAAACAAGCACCCACATCGGGTGCAGGTTGGGATTAACCCTCGAACGGAGCTTCGCTCAGTTCTTCGCGCTTGGACTCCACGTTACGCCATTTCTCGGCGTCTCCCATCGGGTCCTTGCGGGCGGTGATCGTCGGCCACTCGGCGGCCAACTTGGTGTTCAGCTCCACATAGTCGGCCCACTTGGCGGGCACTTCCGTTTCCTCGTAGATGGCTTCCACGGGGCACTCGGGAACACATGCACCGCAGTCGATGCATTCATCCGGATTGATCGCGAGGAAGTTCTCTCCCTCAACAAAGCAGTCGACAGGACATACGTCCACGCAATCAGTGAACTTGCACTTGACGCAGGGCTCGGTGACGACGTAAGTCATGGATGATTCTCTTGATATGGGGTATGCGGTTTGCGAAACGGCCCGGAAGTGTACAGGACGAGCCGGGGGAGATGTGGGCAATCGGCGCCACTTTTCCCCATGAGTCCGAAACGATACAAGGACCCGGGGCCCATTTGTCCAGACTTACCCGGGTTTATTCACCCAATGGGGCTTCCAGGCACCCTCAAACCGGTTTCTTGCCCGCCGAGAATTGGATTCAACCCTGCCGAATCCGGCCGCGCTAGCACCAGGAATTGTTCAGCACTTCGCCCAACCCACCGGCTCCGGGCACGATGTAGCTGTGCTCATCCAAGCCCTGCTCCCGATCCCAATGGGTTCCGGGCGGCGTTTCAAGCACATCCTTAGGCGAAAGGCCCCGGTCCACCCGGGCCGCATACACCCAAATGTTGTCGAAAGCGCCCAACACCGTCCGGAGGAACTCCGGGGTGGCAATCATGGGCAGGGCCAGGATTTGGGCCGGCTTCCCGTGGTGTTCGACCAGGTATTCGATGGCCTTTACCAGGGTCCCACCCGTGGCGCCCATGGGGTCGGGCAACACCAGGGTCGCGCCCTCCAAGCTCCCCCCCACCTTGCTCCCGGAAAGGTCCACGCCGGTCACCTGGCCCTGGGCGTTCGATCGCCTGGCCATATTAAGGTGATCCAACCGCAGATTGTCCACGGGCAGTACCGCCGTGAGCAGCTCGAAGCACACCTGGGCGGGCACCATGCCCCCGCGGATCACATCGAGCACCACGACCTTGGCACCCGGGTCCAGGCCCTGCCCCACCCATGCCCCTTCCTCGGGGTGGGCCTCGGACATGCGCGTGGGCCGGGATTGATGAACGGTGGGCAAGTGGGCCCCGAGGGCCACCTGGGACAGGCAGCTATAGACGGAACGCAGCAGGAACATGAGCTCCGTGTGAGTCGTCTCGGCGCTTCCCAATCGGGCCAGGGCGCTGTGCATCCAGGGGTTGTCCAAAATGCACACGCGGTCGCCGTAGGCGTGCTCCACCACGCGAACGGGCATCAGTGATCCCCCTGGAGACCGGCGACCCCACGGCTGAGGATTTCCACCATGGACTGGACCACGTTCTTGGGAGTGGCACAGAGGGCGATGCGCACGGCGCCTTTGATCGGCACCAGGAAGAGACCCTCCGCGTTGCAGCGACGAATGGTCTCCTGGGGATCCGAGGTGAAGACGATCACGAAGAAACCGCCCTCATAGCGGGGGTACTTCAGGTTTGCCTTGGCGGCCTCACGGTTGAAGATTTCCACACGCTCACCGAGCATATCGAGCAGGGCGCGGCGATCCGCGTCCACCCGTTTGCGAAGCACAGGATCGGTCAACAGGTTCATGGCCGCCAGCATCACCAGGTGATTGCAGTTGGACCAAACCCCGCGGCCGGTGTAGGAGAGGGCATTCTCAATGCGCCTGCGCTCCACCGGGTCGGACATGGCCACGGCCAGTGCTCCCGTGCGCGCGCCATATTGGGCGAAGGTCTTCGACGCAGACCAGGCCGCCAATACGGGCATGTGGTCGGTCAGATCCCCGATGTGGTGAACCCATGCATCGGTTCCCGGCGCGCCATAGCGCGAGTAGGCCAGATCCAAGAGCAGCGCCATGGGCGTGGCACGGTCCACTTCCTTGAGGATGCGCACCACTCCCTTCCACTCCGCTTCGCCCAGGCTGTAGCCCGTGGGGTTGTGGCAAGGGAAGTTGAGGATCAACAGGATGCGGGATTGCTTCTTGGCCAGCTCTTCGAGGCTTCGCTTGAGTCCTTCCAGGTTGAAACCATTCTTGTCATCGAACATGGGGAATGTTTCCACCCCACGTCCCGATTGGTCAGCAATGGTTCCGTAGGGACCCCAGTGGTAGTCGGTGGTCAGCAAGCGCTCGCCACGGTCCAGGAAATTGACGATGGCATGGTGTACGGCTCCGGTGCCACCCGCCGTGGCCACGCATCCAGCCTGGTCCGCCAAACCCGCCGGGCCGAACACGTCTTGGACGACCGCATCGTTGAAAGTCTGCTCCCCGGAGATCGGCGCATAGGCCGCAGCCCGGGCCGGGTCCACGCTGCCGATGGCCTCGGTCACCGAAGGCATCACCGAAAGTCCCCCGTCCTCATCCATCAAAGTGCCCAAACTGGCATCGATGATCGTTTCGCCGGCTGCGGCACGACGCACGGCCTCACCATGGATCGCAAAAATCGGATCCTCAGAAGGTCGTTGGCGGGCGGACCCAATCAGGGCATGACTCAAAGTATCGGTGGGCTGGCTCATGGCTTCGGGCCAGTATAGGCGCCCAGGAAGGCAGTGTCAGGCCACCTTCTGCCTGAACCCGCCTTATTCATGGGGATTCGAACCCCACGCCGCGGCCCCATGGTTGCAGGTGGCTTGTGGGGCCCTAGCCCCAGGAGCCGTGCTGTGGCCGGGAGGGGGCTGCTGGAACGTGCCCAAGCCGTGGATGCTCGGGGGACTGGGTCGAAAACCCCTGGTGGGACCCGCAGTCCGGGGCGGTTTCAGATTGTATTCCGCAAGGGATCCGGCTCTCGGCAACCCCATCCAGAAAAATCACAAAGGGGGGCCAGCATGGCTGGCCCCCCTTTGACGGTTTCGATCCTCAACGCGATTAGGCGAAGGGTCCGGACGCATCGCGTTGCGCCGCCTGACGTTCGGGCGCCTCGAATTGGAAGCCCCCCTTGCCACTGGACTCCGCCTTGAATCGGGGCTCGCGGAAGTCCCAGCGAAGGTCGCCCAGATCCTTGCCCGTGGGCATTTCCATGGGCGCGGAATCGGATTCCGGTTCAACCTTGGGTTCGGGCGCGGGGGCCGGCGGGAGGTTCCCCCCCTGCGTGTTTTCGGTCTCCTGCTTCTGCTCGCTCGCGGCGGCCGCCTGGCGACGATTCTTGCGCGCCTCCCAGAACCGCTTGGGCTCCCAGAAGCGGCGGGGCGGCGGGGGCGGGATGAGCACGGGCTCGGGCTCGGCGCACTCCTCGGTGTGGGACTGGGCCTCGCGCATCTCGCGGGGCATCCAACGGCCGAGGGGTTGGGGCGCTTCGGCCTTGGGCGTTTCGTCCGCCATGGGGCCGGCGGCCTCCGGCTCGAGCTCATTGACGGTGGGCGCCTTGGCCTCGGGCCAGGTCTCCTTGGCGAAAGGATCCTCAGCCTCAGGCGTGGGTGCCATGGGCGACACGGATTCGAGGGCCTCTTCTGCGGGGGGCTCCACGTCCCCGTCTTGCAGGGAAGAGAACTGGGCCGGGCGGGGCAATTCGAAGGTGGAAATGGTTCCGTCCGAAGCCGGGGCGATCTCGGGGTCCTGCTGGAGGTCGATCGCGGCGGTCTCCTGCGGGTCGTGGGCCACGGGGCTGGACTCCGGACGCTCCGGAGCGGGGATCGAAATCTCGCCTCCCACCTGCAGGCTCTTGCGCGCCAAGAATTGCAGTCGGCGCAAGGGGCCGAAGGACAATCCCGTGCTGCGGGCTAGGCGGCTCGCATCGGCTTCTACAAGGGCCGTGAGTGTTTGAATATCGGCGTCGTGGAGCATGGCAGCCACCCTTTCATCCAAGCCGTCCACGCGCCCCATCAACGGATACGCAGGCGCACTGGGTTCGGGTGCGGTCGGCTCCATCGCTCCATCGAGCTCGGGCATTTCGGCCCCGGCAAACGCACCACCCATGGGCTCCTCGGAGCCTTCTTCTTCCGCTTGCAGGTTCAAGCTTCGCAGCCCACCCACGGGGCGTGCATCGCCGAGAACCTGACGGATCAGGTCCCGATCCTTGCTGTCCAAATCCGCACCCTCGGTCAAGGGAGCCTGCACGTTTCCGAGGGGCGCCACGGCCATGCCATCGGGGGCCTCCTCCGCGTCCAGGGGATCCCCCCCCACGCGCTCGTTGAGAATGCGCGCTTCGCGCACCAGGCGTCGGGCGACAGCGGGAGGTATGGCGAGCAATTCGGCCACGCTATCAGCGCCGACTCGGTCCAAGTCCACGAGGGACTGACAACCGGCCTTCCTCAAGCGACGCAAGGTCGCCGGGCCATCGGCGTGCAGAGTGCAAAGTAGTGCGAGTGAATCCATTGTGTGCCTGATCTGGGTTCGGTGCGGGGTGCTTGGTCGGGGTGCGGTGTACGGGTGCAGTGGGTCAGTGATGTGCGATCGAAGGACGAAGCTAGTAGTCCGTCGTCGCTCCTGAGACGCCCGCGCTCAACGGGCTGGCCTCGGCATCCTGGGCGGTGACTTCCACCACCTCGGCGGCCAATGCGGCAAAGTCTGCGGTGGCGCGGCAACTCGGATCGAGCAGGTTCACCGTGACTCCCAACGCCGGAGCTTCGCGCAAGCGCACACTGGTTCGGATGACCGTGTCGAACATGGCTTCGCCGAAGCGACCATGGAGGGCCACCAACAGTTCGCGAGCAAATCGTGTGCGTCGATCGAAAAGGGTACCGACCACGCGGATCGCATAGTCGCGCCCCTGATTCTCCCCCACCTCGTCCAAGACCTTTAGGGCCTGCAAGGCCCCCTGCAGCGCAAAGGCTCCGGTCTCCACCACCAGCAGGGCCGTGGTGCATGCGTACATGGCATTGGCGCACAGCACCCCATCGGTCCGGGGGGGGCAATCCACGATGACGTAGTCATAGCGATCGCGAACCGCGTCCAGGGCGATGCGCAGGCGCTGCTCCGGGTGGATCAATCGCTCGCTGCGCTCTTCGAATTCGTTCAAGCGCGGCTTGGAGGGCAGCAGGTCGAGGCCGCCGGGCGCGGAGCGAATGGCCTGCTCGATGTAGGCCTCGTCCAGCAGGACCTCGGCCACGGTATCGCCTTCGCTGCCGTCGCATCCAAGCCCCATAGTCGCGTGGGCCTGGGGATCCAGATCCACAACCAGCACGCGCTCGCCGCGGGCGGCCAAGGCGCCGGCAAGATTGATCGCCGTGGTCGTCTTTCCGCACCCGCCCTTCTGATTGACAAAGGTAAGGATTTGCATCCTGCCTCCGGAGCTGTGGCTACGCGAAAGATTCATGGCAAAGGAAGTCTCGGCGGGCGCAAGGAAGGCCCGGAGATCCGGATCCCTTCCTCTGAGTGCGCGGGGAAGGGGCGCGAAAACTGCGCCCGATCAGCGCAGGGCTTTGCGCGCCCGCTCGTAGAATGCACTTGTTGTGCGTGCGTGGTCAATAGGCGTCCACTGTGCGATGCCAGAGATCGCTTTTGCCGCAGCACTTTCTGGCGCACTCATGACCGCAGGAATTCGCGCCTGGACGCTGTGTCCCACTGCTGGGTCTGCCGGAACCCAGCCGATGAACTCGGGCTGCAATCCCAAAAACCGTTGGGAGGCCGCGCGGAAACGCTCCCAGGCGGCCTGGGCCAGGCGCTCGTCGGGTGCGCGGTTCACCACCAAGCCCACTCGCAGGGACTTGTTGACCATCATGGCGCGCTTGTAGAGCGCGTAGCCATCTGACAAAGCCGTGACCTCGTGGTTCGTCACCAAAATCAACGTGCTCGTGGCAGCCAGGTGCGCAACCGTGCTGTATCCCATTCCTGCACCATGGTCGATGATGATCAGGTCGAACTCATCCTCCATGGCCCGCAGGGACTTGAAGAGTCGGTCCAATTCGCGCCGCGTGGGATTGATCAGTGCGTCGCGACCCACTCCACCAGAGAGCAGTTTCATGCCTAGCGGTCCGTCCACCAATGCATCGTGGGCCGAAACCCGGCCTTCCATCACATGGCCGAGATCAAAATCGGGAGCGAGGCCCAGCAAAAGGTGTGCGTTGGCCAATCCCGCATCGAAGTCCACAAGCAGAACCCGTTCCCCCATCCGTGTGCGAGCCAGGGCCAGGTTGGAAGCCATGACGCTCTTGCCCGTGCCACCCTTTCCACTGGCGATACAAACGACCCGTGCGGGCGCCTTCGCCGGGGCCCCTTTGGGGTCCTTTGCGGGAGCGTTGCTGCGCCGACGGGGACGCAAACGACTGAATTGGAAGCGATTGAGCATGAAAGCGGAGTGCCACAAACGAGATTCCTGGCAACCGGCCTAGCGCTTTGGATGGAGAGCCCAGCGCGGAAGCCTCGGTCAGGGCGAGCCAATCTAGTGATCCGCCAACCCAGGCTCAAGCCACAACGCTCCCCCAGCCAACTTTCAGGAGCGCCGCAGCCGTAACCCACTACAAAACAAAGACCTATAGAAACGCTACGGGGTGGCCTCCGATTCCCCCACAACCCAATAATCGACTCCTTCGGTCCCTGGATCCACCGTAAATACGAGACGTAGCGGTCACAAACCTCCGCCGCGTGAACCGAATATTGGGAACGGTCCAATGGATAAGTCGGGGGGGTTTGGAGGCTGCCAATTGGAGCGTCTTTGTTTACTGGGTCGGTTTGGAGGCGCGGCTGTTTTCGCTGTGGCGGGAACTCCTGGGGCGATACGGGTGTGGATGATTGTGGGGATGAGGAGAACGCAACCGCTCTGTTCACACGAAGGCACGAAGAAGCACGAAGGCACGAAGCTCCACCTTAACGATGAGCGAAGATCACGAAC
>JARGOW010000083.1:0-7066 GCA_029212955.1 Planctomycetota bacterium
CGGAGCCTGGCCCCTGGGGATGAACTCAGTCTTGGAGCCCTCGACTATTCCGTCCAGCAGCCGGACCCTGCAAGCCCATTGATTTGCTTACGGGCCAAGCAGGACGATCAGCCGGGCATCCTCCTGCTCGCTGAGGGGCCCAGCGAGGGGTTTGACCTCGGATTGCCCGGGTGCGCCTGGGCCATGGAGGGCCTGCGGCATGCGGTGCAGCTGAGCGCGCTAGATTCTGGTTTGCGCATTGCGTGTGAAGGTGGGGTGCGCCACTCCGAAGGGGACGGGGAGTTCGACGGGGCCCGACCGTTCCAGGTGGCCCCATGGCGACTTTCGGGTCGGCAGATGTTCTGGAATTCGGCGCGGGCGGGTTCGGGAGCCCTTGTTCATCACACTGGACCCCCTGGGCAAAGCCTAGAATCAGCCAGCTTGGGCCACCCGGCCGGGCTGAGCCGCTACACTGAACCACCGCAATGGACTGGGAAGCATTCTACAACCACTTTCGCAAGAAGGACTTCATCCCCGGGTACGAGATTCAAGTACGTCTGGGGGGAGGGGCCTTTGGGGATGTGTACAAGGCCCGCAAGGAGTCCATCGGAAAGTCCTACGCGATCAAGTTCCTCAAGGTGGAGGAAGGCCAGGAGGCCATGGTGGAGCGGGAGCTGGCCCAAGTCGGTCATTTCGCGTCCATCGATCACCCCAACCTGGTGACGATCGAAGATATGGGGGTAGCCATGGGCGTTCCCTATCTGATCATGGGGTACGCCGGGGAGCAGACCCTGGCGAAGCAGCTCAAGGAAGGGCCCCTGGTGGAGAAAGAGGCCCTCGAATTGTTCCTTCAGATTTGTCGGGGCGTGGCCCTCTTGCACGATCGCCGCCTGGTTCACTTCGACCTTAAGCCGGGCAATGTCTTCCTTCAGGGTCAGAGGGCGCGCGTGGGCGACTACGGTCTGGCCAAGTTCTTCGAGCAGGGAAACCAATCCTTGTCCATCGGGCGGGGGACGCCCCATTACATGGCCCCGGAGATTCTAAGGGGTCGAGGGGACCACCGTGCGGACATCTATTCCCTGGGCGTGATGCTGTACGAATGCTTGCTAGGCGATAAGCCCCATGCCGATGGGGAGGATCCTTTGGCCATTCGACAAAAAGAGGACCCGCCCCCTTCCTTGGATGGGGTGACGCCCGCCGTCGGCGCGGTCATTCTGCGCTGCCTCAACTGGGAGCCGGAGGATCGTTTCGATTCGGTGGAGGACTTGATGATCGAACTCTCCGCCCACATGGTGGATGGTTCATCAGCCCACATGACGGACTTCGTTTTGGGGGCAGGGTCGGAATCGTTCGATGGGAATGCCACCGCGCAGCCGGACCAGGCAGTACCCTCGAGAACGATGAGCTCTCGCAGGCCCGCCCCGGTGGGATTGCAAGCCAAACTGGACACGGAAGATGCGCAACGCAGACGCGGATGGGTGAGCCTTTCCATATTTGCACTCATCTTTAGTGGCTTGGGATTCCTTTTGGCCCTGGGTGGAATGGCTCTCATGAGCAAGGTGATTGGCTGAAATGGTAGACCAGCAACCGGATATTAAGCGGCTCGCGGACGGGGATGAACAGGAGTGGGGCAATGTGCAGGCGGAGTTTGCCGGAAGACTGCTGCGGTATATTTCCAAGCGCGTTCAGGATCACCAGGTGCGGGAGGACATCCTGCAGGAGACTTTCCTGGGGGCTCTCCGCGGGATCCATTCCTTCAATCCGACTTACAGCTTTGAGCAATACCTGTTTGGAATCTGTCGCAACCGTACGATCGATTTTCTGCGCAGACGAACCGTGCGAGGATTGGGAGGGGAAGAGGAGGATAGCGTGCCGGCGCTTGAGCGCTTGGCGGTGGACGAGGCTACGCCGTCCCAGGTCTTCGGTGTGAATGATCTCGGCGCGCGCGGCCGCGATCTCCTCGGGCGGGTACTCAAGGCTTGGGTCGCGGAAACCTTTGCCGCGGAAGAGTGGCAGCGGATCAAGGTCGTGGAATTGCTGCTCGCTGCCGAGGAGCGCAACCTGCATGTGGCCAAGGAACTCGACATCCAGGATGAAAGCGCCGTGGCGGGAATCAAATTCCGTGCGCTCAAGCGCCTGGCCACCCTGGCGGCGGCGGAGGATCAAACCGGAAAATTGCGGGACGAAATCGTTCAGGCCATTTCGGGCACCCATGTGGGCATTGACATGGCCGGGGTTTGGACCCAATCCAGGGCCTCATGCCCATCGCGTTATTGGTGGGCCCGGCTGGCCAAGGGCAGGTGCGAGCCCGGAATGGCAGACTATTTGGAGTTCCACCGGGACCGTATCGACTGCCCCCTGTGCCAGGCGAACTACGAGGATCTCAAGGGGGCTTCGGAGAATCTGGAGCCCATGGTGGCCCGGCTGCAGGCATCGACCATCGTATTCCTGCGCGGGAAGGGCGGCCAAGGCTAGGGCTCGTGTGCTTTCCTGGGATGTTTGAAAGGGCGGGAAGAAAAGTTTTCCTGGTGGGTCCAAGGGCTTCGTCGTTTTGTGGCAAAGGGACTACCAGCCCCAACTCCCGCTGGTAGGGTTTTGCTGTCGCTCCTGACCCCACCCGAAACCAAGCTCATCCCATGTCCAAGTGGATTCTCCTGATCGTATTGGCAGCCCTCGCACTGGGTTCTGCCTTCTACCTGACCCGCTCCGACGCGGTGAAGGACTTTGAGACCCTTGAAAACGGGGGCGAGCAGCCCGCCATACAGGTGGAGAAGGACACTCCAGCTGCCAATCTCCGGGGCCTCGGTCCGAATCCCAACTCCACCAACAATCGGGGCACGGGAGGACCGGACCGCACCCAGCGCTCCAGCCTGGGTCCCCAAATTACAGCGGCTACCGCGGGCGGTGAATTCCATGTTTTGCTGATTGATCCCCGCAGCAGGAACCCGTTGGAGGGCATGCATGTGTACCTCCTGGATCGTGAGAAGCTTGGGCCGGATGACTGGCGCAACGCAGGTTCCAACCTCCGGGACCTGAGAAGACTGATCAAAGAGAATGGTGTGGAGACACTTTCTGACAAGGAGGGAGGCGCCTATTTCGAGCGGGTACTCGATGGGGCGGTGTGGGCCGAGGGCAGCGGTTGGCAGGGGTTTTATGACTGGATCGGTCCGCCGGAGTCGCCCTTGGCACTGCACCTCACGCCCCATAGCGAGTTGGAAGTGATCGTACTGGATGAGGAGGACAACATCGTTCGAGGCGCGCCCCTGGCGATCCTTTCGCAGAAGCCGGACCAATGGGTGGCCCTGCTCAAGCGCAGCACCCTCGGTACGGGTCTGGCCCAGTTTCCGGGCGTGTCCAACTTTGCCAATCGTGCCTCCAAGGAAGTCCCACTGGCCGTGGGATTCCACTTTCCCCACAGCCCCCGGGTTTGGCAAGTCATCGATCCCGAGTGGTTGCCCGAAGACCCCATCGAGCTACGCATTCCGCCCAGCGCTCCCTTGACCATCCGCGTTTTGGATGGGGATGGCGAGCCGCTCGAGGGTACATTCACCGCCGAATTGGGTATGGCAAACGAGGAGGAGGGAAAACGCGTGACTGCGATCCTGAGTCGCCGTGGAAATGGTGGAGAGGTGACTTTTCCCTTTGTGGGGGCCAACACTCCGGTGCGGTTGCAGCTCGGAGGGCATAAGGAACTCAAGAATCTGATCGTGGATGTGCGTGGACCCTCCCAGGGTGAAAAGGGCGCTGTCCGTGAAGTCAGCTGGTACGAAAAGCGTCTGCGCGTTTCTGGAACGGTTCGTGGACCCGGGGGGCCCCTGGCCAACCGACGCATGCAAGCAAGCTGGGGGGATGGACGTGAACGACGATCTCTCCCGGTGAGCACCGATGCCCAAGGGCAATTCACTGTGCCGATGTCTGTAAGTATCGGCGGGTACCTTCATCTCAGGGCATTGCCCCAAGGGAAAATGGGGCCGAGCGACGGGAGCGTGGCCCTACCCAAGCCCCTCCCCAACGGCGATTGGGACGCGGGAGTCATCGAATTGAAAGGGGAGGCCCTGTTCGCGGAAGGTCGGGTTGTCGACCTATCGGGTGTGACAATTCAGGGAGCGCAGGTGCGACTTGAAGCGTGGCGTAGCGGACGTGCTGCATCCAGTGCCGGCAAGGCGGGGTCCAAGTCTGGGGGAGGCAAATCAGGCGAAGGGAAGTCTGATGAGACCAAGGAGAGCGAGCCCAAACAAACAGGCAAAGAAGAAGGGCATTGGGGCCAGGTCGGGCGATTGTTTGGGGTCACCGACGAGCAAGGGCGCTTCAAAATCTATGGACGCTCTTTCTCCAAAACAATGCGGCTTACCGCTTCCCATCGAGAGCACTTGACCCAATCCATCGAGGACGTACAGTCCGGAATGCCGCCCTGGTACTTCAACTTGGAGCGGGGAATCCAGCCGGGAAGAGTGCAGCCCTCCTCATCGGAAGAGCGCTAGAGTCCCTGCCAACAGGCACGCACGCTTGGCGTGCGTGCCTTGCCCGTCGGGAGGGGATTCCCGGGCCGATGCACGTCCATGACCGGAGCCCTATGGCTGCACGGCTCCACCTATGGAAATGTCTTCGATTTTCCACTCGCGGCCAATCGTCATTGAGATGAGACGATCCAAGTCACGGTTTGGGTTGGGAGCCTGGGCTCCGAGGGTTCCGCTTGGCATGGGGAAAAGCCACTGTTCGCGTTCGAGGCTTCCCACCGTTTTATCGACCCAGAGCTCAGCCGAGCCCATGGGGTCCTCCGGTTGGCCCTTGACCGACACATAGGATTCCCTGGCCAGCAGCACGGTCAGGGGCGTTCCCGATACGTCGACTGTGAGCAGGGCCCTTTGGCCATCGGGACCCATTTTCAGCTGGTAATGCTCCGGCTTGCGGGAAGCCTTTTGCAGGGCCCAGCGAAGCAGGGGCTCCTCCTTGAGGAGTTCGTCCCTGAACATCAGGTACCCCCCCCGGGAGATCTCGTTGCGAGCCTTAAATTCGGTGGAGAAACATCGATACTCGTAATGGGGGAGATCCGAGCGGAGGGCCACCACAAACGACTGGAAGGCCTGGATGGGGGTATCGAACCCGTACGCCAGAACCTCCTTGGGTTTCGGGGTCGTGACGCAGCAGGAGGCGGAGAGCCATATGGCTAGGATTGGCAACAAGCGAATGCGGGTGGGGAAGGACATGGGTGCATCCTATTCCCCTTTCGGGGCAGGTGCATTCCTACATTTTTGAAACCACCGCTAACGTCGGGATCCGGCGGGGCGTATGACCCGATGCCGGAGGCCAATGGCCAAGTCCGGTCCAGGTGGGAATCCCCATTTTTGGACCTTTTTCCGCCACCCAGGCGGGAAACACCGGTCTCTTCCAATGAAATCGTTCTCGGAGGCCCCGGAACGGGCCTGGAAGGGCGACAGCTCCATAAAAACCGGGTAGGCTCAAGGACTTGCCTTCAGGCCTCGATAAGTCCTAGGCCCCCTCCCCAAAACCGCAATGAACGCCTCAGATACCTCTTCGACCATGTTTAGCCGAGCCAAACTTCTAGCTCCGATCCTCATCCTTTCCGCCACCGGTGCTTGGGCCTTCGCCGCGAATGCTCCTGCCGAGCCGGTTCAGGTGCAATCCAAGGATACTCCTGAGGCCAAGAAAGAGGCCATGCAGAAGGAGGCCCTTCGGAAGAAAGAGCTGATCAAGAAGCTGGAGATGGAGAAAAAGATCAAGGATCAGAAGGCGCTGAAGGAGAAGCAAGCCGGAGCCAATGGCAAGAAAAAGTCGAGTGGCAGCCGGCCCAAGATCCTCACTCCGCCCGCTTCCCGAAAGGTGGGTGGGGGAAAGCCCACTGTGATCAGCCGTGCGACTCCCGAGCAGCTCAAGAAAGAGGCTGCCCAGAAAAAGCGTCAAGCGCCCATGATCCAGGCCGATCCTGGAGCCAAGCTCAAGATCGAGTTTGGAACCGAACGCCACGACTTTGGCAAGGTTCGCCAGGGGGACCAAGTGAACCACTCCTTCACCATGCAGGCTGCGGGAACCACGCCCCTGAAGATCCGTCAAGTGAAGCCCAGCTGCGGTTGCACCGTGGGTAGCGTCCAAGTTGCCGATGCCGAAGGCAACTTCCACGACTACACCTACGGCGACCCCATTCAGCCGGGCCGTCAAATCATCGTGGGGGCCGCGGTCAACACGACCAACAAGAAGAACAAAGCACAGGTCCGCGTTCAAATCATGAGCAACGACCCCGCGGGAACCCACTCGTTGACCTTGGCCGCCGAGGTTCAGCCCTTCCTGATCGTGACGCCGCCGCTCATGAACTTTGGCGACATCCCGATGGGTGGTCAGCGTGACCAGCGTGTGGACATTCGCACCTCCCGTGGCGAAGGCGTCAAAATGCACATCGACCCCGCACGCTTGGGCACCTTGCCCCAGGGTGTGAACGTGGCGTTGACCGCCATGAACCCCGATGCCGAGGGCAAGAGCGCCCACTGGACCGTGGACGTGACCATCGATTCCAGCGCCAAGGAAGGGCAGGCCAACGCGGCCCTGCGCATCCTGACCGATATCGAACTGCCGATCGACGAGAAGAAGCGCGAGAAGCTCGCTTCCACCGGTCAGCCCATCATTCCCCAGTACTTCTCCGCCAACCTATCCGTGCAGGCACGAATTCTGGGTTCCTTCTCCCTGGATCGTCCTTACCTGAGCTTTGGCCTGGTGCGACCCGGCCAAATCACTCCCCGTGTGGCTCGCCTGACGTGCAACGAGGAAAACTTCAACTTGGGTGAGGGTTTGACCGTGGAAGTTCGCGGCAAGAATGGCGCGGCTTTCGAATTCGCCGACCTGTTCGAGACCTCCATCCGCCCGGTTCCCGGAGCCTCCGCAGTGGACATCGAATTGCGTCTGAAGGGGTTCCCCGACGGCGTGGACAAGTCCTTCAGTGGAGAATTGCTCATCCGAACGGGTCACCCGAGCTCCCCCGACAAGATCGTGCGCTTCAGCGGCGTCTGCCGCTCCGGCGTGAGCCAGCGCTAAGCCAGGGTTTGTCCCAGGCTGCGCCGTTCGGGGGGGCCCGTTT
>JARGOW010000083.1:7114-10181 GCA_029212955.1 Planctomycetota bacterium
GGCCCGCCCGCGTTTGATAGAGTGGCTGCCCCCGGTCGTGAGCAGTCGGGCGTCCCAGGTGGCGCCGACAGCGAATCCATCGGGGTTAATCCGTCCCGGGCACCGCCCAACCCCACAACCCCTTGGAAGGCAGGAATTGAGCAGAGATCTCGGTGACCTACTTTTGGCGTCGGGTGCCTTGGATGAGGCACAGCTTCGGGAGGCCCGCAGCATGGAGCGCAGCGGACTTTCCTTGCAGGAGGCCCTTACCCGGCAGGGGGCTGTCGACGAGGGAACCCTTTACCGGGCCCTGGCCAAGCAGCATGGCATCCCGTTCGTGGACCTGGACAAGGGGCGTATCTCCCAGGAGGTCCTGGACCGGGTGGCTGCGGAAATCGTGCATGAGCAGGAACTGCTGCCGCTGATGGAGCGAAACGGCAAGCTGGTCGTAGCCATCGACGATCCCCTCAAGACCATCGTGGCCGACTCCCTGGGATTCATGCTGGGAGGGGAGGTGGCCTGTGCCCTGGCCACGCCCAAAGCCCTGCGCGCGGCGATCTCCCGGAACTACGGAGATCGGTTGACCGTCAAGGATGCGGGCGCCCTAGCTTCCGGTGAAGGGGATGAGGAATCGGATGCGCCCGTCGTGCGCCTGGTGACACGAATGTTCTCCGATGCGTTGGAGGAACGTGCCAGTGATATCCATATTGAACCGGGCCATGGGTTGGTGCGCATACGCTTTCGTATCGACGGCCTTTTGCGCGACATCGCCGAGCACCCAGCGCACCTGTCGGCCCCCTTGCTCAGTCGATTGAAGATCATGGCGAACCTGGACATCGCGGAGAAGCGCAAGCCCCAGGATGGTCGGATCGGAATTCAAATCGCTGGCCGGGAATTGGACGTGCGCGTCTCTGTCCTGCCCACGGGGCATGGGGAGACCATTGTCATGCGGATCTTGGACCGCAGCGCCAACCTTATTGCGCTTGGGGATTTGGGCTTCGATGCGGAGGATCAAAAGTGGTTCCGCAAAATTCTCGATCGACCCAATGGGGTCGTTTTGGTCACCGGTCCCACCGGATCGGGCAAGACGACGACCCTGTACGCCGCGCTTCAAGAATTGAACCGCCCGGATGTGAAAATCATCACCGCGGAGGATCCCGTGGAGTACCGAATCCAAGGCATGAATCAGGTCCAGGTCAACCCTAAGGTGGGA
This sequence comes from Planctomycetota bacterium, assembly GCA_029212955.1. Lineage (GTDB taxonomy): Bacteria > Planctomycetota > UBA1135 > UBA1135 > NORP259. The sequence goes on from JARGOW010000083.1 coordinate 8,307, forward strand.
TTGACCTTTCCGCGGATTTTGAAGGCCATGCTGCGCTGCGCACCCAACGTGATTCTCGTGGGAGAGATTCGGGACTTGGAGACCGCGGAGACAGCCATCCAAGCCTCCCTGACAGGCCACCTGGTTTTCACAACCCTGCACACCAACGACGCCACTTCGGCGTTGACCCGCTTGATGGACTTGGGAATCAAACCATTTCTGGTGTCCGCGGCCGTGCAAGGGATTTTGGCCCAGCGATTGGTTCGACGGCTTTGCCCCCAATGCTCGGTGGCCTACACCCCAGAATCCGAAGAGGTGCAAGCCCTGGGCTTGGACCTGGCGGCTCACCCAGATGTGAAATTCCAACGGCCAAGGGGTTGTCGCGCATGCGAAGGTACGGGCTATCGTGGGCGAGTGGCTTTGTATGAACGATTGGAGTTGGATGCGGAACTGCGCGAGCAGTGCTTTCGGCGAGCTCCCCTCGAAGAACTCCGGCGTCATGCCCTGCAGAGTGGCGCACTTTCCTCGCTGCTTCGGGATGGCGCGCGCAAGGTGCTCGCTGGAACCACCAGTGTTCCGGAAGTCCTGCGCGTATCCCGCTCGTCCCAAGAATCCTCCGACTCCACCGTGGCTTAAACATGAAAACGATCGAGACCCTATTGACCGAAGCCATCGAGCTAGGTGCCTCCGACCTGCACCTGAATCCGGGCCGTCCACCCGTGGTTCGCCTGGATGGCGGTTTGACTTCCTTGGGGCAGGAGACGCTTAGTCCCGAGCATACGCAAAGCCTTTGCCGGGAGCTTTGCGACGACACCCATTGGGCGGAAATGGATCGCTTGGGTAGCACCGACCTGGGGTTGGCCCACTCCAGCGGGACCCGATTCCGTGTGAGCTGCCTGCGCCAGAAAGGGCGCTATGCGGCGGTGCTTCGACTGATTCCCAGTGAGCTGCTGTCCATGGATGCCATCGGGTTGCCGGAGGTCGTGCGCGATCTCTTGCGTCGGCCCCGCGGGCTTGTTCTGGTCACAGGGCCCACGGGCAGCGGTAAAACGACAACCTTGGCGGCCATGATCGATTGGATCAACGAGCATCAGGACCGCCACATCATCACCATCGAAGACCCTATCGAGTACTACCATGAGCACAAGCAGGGGTTGGTGACCCAGCGCGAGGTGGGCGATGACGTTCCGGACTTTTCAGAGGCCATGCGCCGCGCCCTCCGCCAGGATCCGGACGTGATTTTATTGGGTGAAATGCGGGATTTGGAAACCATAAGTGCAGCCATTACCGCGGCCGAGACGGGGCACTTGGTTTTCGGTACTTTGCATACCACAGGGAGCGCGCGCACCGTCAACCGAATCATCGACGCCTTCCCCGGGAATCAGCAGGAGCAGATTCGAGCACAGCTCTCCGTTTCGCTGGTTTCCGTTGTGTCCCAAGTTCTGATGCCGAGGGCGACTGGCAAAGGACGGGTCGCGGGTTTCGAAGTCATGGTGAACACCTCGGCCATCGCAAACCTGATTCGGAAAAACGAAACCAACAAGATCCCTTCGTCGATTCAGACCTCACGGCGCCTGGGCATGATCACCTTGGACGACCATCTGTATGAGCTTTGCAACGATGGTCAGATCGATCGGCAAACGGCCATCGATTTCGCCCAGGACGAGCGTGATCTGGAGGCCCGCCTGTGAACCAAGCGGACCTCAAAAAGCGCTTGTTGGGCCAAATCCTCAAGACCGCGGGTGCGGTGGGGGAAGGCGACGTACAGGCCGCGTTGGCCGACCAGCGCAAGCATGGCGGACTGATCGGCCAGTGTTTGGTGGCGCGTGGGGCATGTACGGATGCCCACGTGGCCGCGGCCTTGGCGGAGCAGGCCGGGTTGCAGAGCGTGGAGGT
>JARGOW010000084.1 GCA_029212955.1 Planctomycetota bacterium
GCATTGGGATCGCATCCCATAGGGACGGCGGGGGCCCCTTTATCGGGCTTGATCGGGGAAATGCCCTCGCGATCTGGACCTTCCGGGACGGGGCCTCGGATGACACCAACGTGGCCGGTGCAATCGTTGTTGAAACCATTAGCTCAGCGAGCGGATCCCAGTACTGTGCCGTCCCAGACAACTCATCCGGAACCTCCGGCTGGATCCGAGCAAGGACAGGCAGTTGGAACCCGGGGACAAGCCTGACCCTCTACGCTTCCGACTTGCCAGTCAACGTATTCGCGCACTTCATTGTTTCCAACCAACCTGGCCTCGTCCTTTTCCCGGGTGGCAGTCAGGGGCACCTCTGCCTACAAGGTGCCATTGGCCGCTACAACGGCGCCAATGAGATTCGACACTCAGGCAGTTCCGGATCCCTGTCCCTCCTCACAGAGTCCGATGCCATACCGACTCCAAACGGCACCGTTGCGGCAATGTCTGGCGAGACGTGGAACTTCCAGTGCTGGTACAGGGACAATGGTCCCAACTCGAACTTCACGAATGCGGTGAGTGTTACGTTCGATTGATGAGGTTGGACCGGTCAAGCGACCCCAGGATGCGGCATTCTCTCCTTCCCCTGGTTTCTTGATACGTGAGCCCAACTCGAATACTGCGAACGACCTGGCCAAAACGGCCTGTTCGTTCGCTACGTGGAGACTTCGCGGGCGGAATCAGCCCCCCTCCGCCTGTGCCGCACCCCAGTGCCGAGTCCTGAACGACCAATGCAATGGCAAGGAAAGTGCCACCGGAATCCACGGGGAAAATGTTTTGGATTTCATGAAAACCATATGGGTTCCCCCGCAGTGGTGAGAACGTCCCAAACACATACATCCATGCATTCATTCCTCTGGCTCGCTCCCCTCGCCCTAGCACTCTTCTCATGTGGTTCTTCTGAGGCCGTCGATTCTCCATCCGATGGCGCGGATCCCGGCGCTGCGGTGGGGAAAGAAGGGCTCATCACCTTGACCATCGATGGCGTAACACACTCGACTCGCGGAGAAGTGCGCAACAAGGGTCTGCTGTTCGACGAGAATCGACTGCACCTGTACCTCCTTGGCAAACGTGCGGACTCCGAGGGGTCCCTGGCTCCCCAATTGTCGCTCACGATCCAGAAGCCCACCCTTGAGTCCGGTACATTCATCCTGGTAGCCAACGAAAGCAAGGTCTTGCGGCCCAAGTCCGACATGATCGCTTTCGTGAAGCTGGACGGTGAGGACTCCCTGCCATTTATGCAATCGGTGAAAGGAACTGTGACTTTCGAAGTGCTACAGACCTCGCTAAGCGACACCCAGCCCTACCAGGTGGATCGTGTCCAGGGGATCCTTCAAGGCACCTTCCGCTCGGAATCCGGCTCCGACCACGAAGTGACAGGCACTTTCGAATACCTTCGGTAGCCCCTTTGGGATTGAGTCGGGTGAGCCGAAGTCCACGGCTAGACCCTTCTGAACCCCATGCCAATGCACACCGGGGTCCCTGCTGGAAAGCAGGGACCCCAGGAATTGCGGAGAGCGCCGCCCACGCCGAGCCCTTGGGCCCTAGAACCTCACGCGCAGGCCGTTGGAAAAGTTCGACTCCCCCCCATCCTCCCGGTGCCAGAATTGGAAGTGCCAGGTTTCACCACCATCGATCGTTCCGCCGATCGAGGGCACCAGAATCGGCACATCAAATCCATATCCGGTTGCCGAGGTCGAAGCCAAGTTGACGAAGTTACCGAAACGATCAAACTGCCCGACAGAGTTCATGTTCGTGCCGGCCACGTTGTAGCGCCCGATTCGATGGTCCGGTGCCGAGCTCAGGCAAAAGAGACCCTGGCTGATCGGCACCCCGCCCGAGGCCATATGGGTGCCCACAAGGAAGTATCCGAACTGTCCGGGGGGACCTTGATCCACGTTCAAGCGCACATCGCTCCCCGTATCGATACCAAACACTCGGGTGAGGCGCGTCCCCACCCCGGTGGAGTTCAAACGTCCGGGATTGCAAAACGGAACTCCTGCCGAGCCATCTCCCCGGCAAACGTTCTCCACTTCGGAGTCCGCTCCCAACCGGGAGGTACTGGCGGCGCCAATGGCACCCACATAATTCTCGTAAGTGTACGCGTAGGGCTGAATCGCCATCTGCAAATCGGATGTCGAGGCATGGGGAGTGTCGGCTTGGCAAGGACCGGCTAGTCCCGTCGAATAGGTCCGAAAGACTCTCATGGAGTACCACTGTTGCCGATAGACCCCAACGAATCCACCACCGAAGGTCGGAGCGATATGAACCATGCCTTCCTCCTTGGGCGTGCCGTAATTGCGGGTCCAGGCGACCTGCCCATTGGGCAAAAGCCGTGTGATCCCAGGAGACCGCCGGCGGGGTGTGCCCGATTCGATCAGCGTGTGACTGACAAGCAAGCTCCCATCGGTATGGGTTCCCACCACATGCCCAAGATCGACCTCACTCCCGGTGGTACCGGGGACCCCGACATGCTTGGACCACGCCACCATTCCCGAGTGATCCAAGGACATGGCGACGATGCCCGTATCTGTCCCCGCCGTGTACTTGAGCGCAATCACCAAGCCCCCATCGGAGCCCTCGCAGCCACCGGCCTTGGAAACCACCGCATTGGGAACATCAAAACGCCGGCTCCAAACCTCGTGTCCAAACTCGGTCACACGCAGGACGTACAGCCCGTCGCCTCCACGCACGAGGAAGAACATGCCCCCATTGGCAAGTGCAATCACATCCTGGGCCAGGGTGGCCGAGGGACCCGGGTTGTAGCTGCGGAACCATTGGAATCCACCGGTCAAGCGATTCATGGAGCAAAACAAGGTGTCGCTTGCACCATTCTTTGTGGATGTGCCATATCCGATCAGATGCCCCATGCTGTTCAAGGTCAAGCCCAGCAAGCGACCGTCGCCGGTCAGTGCTTTTTCCCAGATGGGTGAACCCGAGTTCACATTGAAAGCACCGGCATAGGGCTTCCCGTCCAATTCCCCGCAAACGGCGACCGTCGATTCATCCAGGAACAATACGTCCTCCAGGTAGAGGCCGTGACTGCCGGCGGTCGGCACAATCGTGAACTCATCGGCGAGGGAACCGGCCGCCTCAAGCACGGTGACACCGTGTCGATCATTGGCCCGATGCCGGAGCATGGCAATTTTTCCGTTTCCGGAAACCGCGACGGAGGGATCGCTCAACTGCCCTTCGGGCAATTCAGAAATCCAGGTTTGCGCCGAAGCGACGGAGGTGATGAAGATGGAGGCCACCAGGGGCAGCAGTTGTTTGAAAGGAGACATGTGAATCGAGTGCACGGTCTAAAGGGGAAACTGCAACGCCATTCGTTCCAGCCACCCCTTTGGCGCAGGACCGGCCAAAAACCTGCCAGGAAAAATGGCGGTTTGAAAATTCCACCGGAATCCGAGCTCCGGGGCCCCAGCAGCCCGTAGCGATGAAACCTCAGACATGCCGGGAGTTTTCATTTTCCCGAGATTCCATGGCAGGATTTCTGCGCCCAACGCGCCAAGGGTCCCGAGCGGCGAGGACTTCGACTTCCGGGGTACCCACCGTCATCTACAGCCCCCCCTTTTGAGCAAGAACATGCAAACCGAGACATCCAAGAAACTAGTCATCGTCCTCACGCAAAACTCCAACAACGACAAGGCCACCGTGGCATTTACGATAGCCAACGTGGCGCTTTCGAATGGCACTCAAGTCGGCATGTTCCTGTCTTCCAATGGAGTGGAACTGGGACGGGACAAGGCCTGCGAATTGACGGTGGTCCGCCCATTCCGACCGCTGACCGCACTGATCGAAGCCTTCGTAGAAAATGGCGGCGTCCTTTGGACCTGCGCACCCTGCTTCAAGCACCGCGGGCTGAATGTGGAGGAAATCGTCGAAGGAAACCTGGTCACTAGCGCGGGCCCCATGTTGGAATGGGTCACCGAGGGTGCATCCACCCTCTGCTTCTAGGAGTCCAATCCATGGCACTTCACTGTCCGAAAGAAATCGACATCCACGAACTCCGCCGAGGAGTCCGGGAAATGTACAAACGGGTAGCCCAGGAGCCTGGTGGAGAATTCCACTTCCACCGGGGCCCCGAATACGCCTCCCGCTGGCTTGGATATGGGGCGGCCGAGCTCGGGCGTTTACCCCGCGAAGCCACGACCCCATTTGCTGGGGTCGGCCATCCCTTGGCCGCTGCACCCCTCACCGAAGGCAGCGTGGTCCTCGACATCGGGTGCGGCGCAGGCATGGAGTTGCTTTTGGCGGCCCAGCGCACTGGCCCCACAGGTCTCGCCATCGGCGTGGATATGACCGCTGAAATGCTGGAGTGTGCGGGGCGCGCAGTCGTGTCCTCCGGGCTCCAAAACGTGGAACTGCGCAAGGGGAACGCTGAGGCACTGCCCGTTCTCGACGCCAGTATCGACGTGGTGATCTCCAATGGCGTCCTCAATCTTGCTCCGGACAAACACGCTGTGTATTCCGAAATTGCCCGGGTCTTGAAACCCGGGGGGCGACTCCAACTGGCGGACATTTTCATCGAAAGGGCCCTACCCGAAGGAGCGGCCGCCGACATCGACCTCTGGGCCGGCTGAATCGCGGGCGCCCTCCAACTCGGAGAGTTGGAATCCCTCCTACGCGACCTTGGCTTTGCGTCGGTGCAGGAAACCGCCCGGTTCGAGACGTTCCGCGGCACGTCCGTGGAAACCACTGCCACGCACTTTGGCGTCTACGGCGCCAACCTCAGGGCTGAAAAGCTCTGAGGGCGAAGGCCCCACTGGGCCGGCGCCCTTTCCCAGGATCGCCAGCCCCTTTAGCCCACCGGAGCCAAAGACCGCTCCTTCCCCGCAGAGGAAGGGGCCCTTCCCCCTACGGACCCGACCAGTTTCGCCCTGGAATTCGCCCAGACCCCATTCCACCGGGCATCCCAGGGATTACACTGGCGCCCATGGCTCAAACCCTAGCGAACACCGAGCGCCCCGTGCGTGAATGGCTGGCCCCCTTGGCTGCCCAGGCCCAGACCGGATCGACACGTGAGGAATTGGATCGACTCGAGCGGCATGTGGCCGCCGGAGGCCGGATCACCCAGGAAGAAGCGCTCTTTCTACACGCCAAGGCGGACCTGTTGACCCTGGGTCGCATGGCCACCAGCGTGCGGCTGCGCAAGAACCCGGACGCGCGCGTCACCTACATCGTCGACCGCAACCTGAACCCCACCAACGTGTGCATCACGGACTGCGGATTCTGCGCGTTCTATCGCACACCTGGGCACCGCGAGGCCTACGTGCTCTCGCGCGACGAGATCTACAAGAAGGTCGAAGACACGGTCAAGCTGGGTGGTAAGCAGTTGCTCATGCAAGGCGGCCACCACCCCAACGTGCTGTCCGATTTTTGGTGCGAGTTGATCTCCGACATCAACGCGCGCTTCGACATCAATTGCCACGCCCTATCCGCCCCGGAGATCGAGCACTTTGCCCGGTACGAAAAACGCCCCATCGCGGACGTGATCGCCGACCTGAAGGAAGCTGGCATGGGATCCGTACCCGGTGCCGGAGCCGAAATCCTGGTGGAGCGTGTGCGCGAGATCATCGCCCCCAAAAAAACCACCACGGACGACTGGCTCGAAGTGCACCGCCAGGTCCACAAGGCGGGCCTGCGCTCCTCCGCCACCATGATGTTCGGCAATGTGGAGACCATTCCCGAGCGCATCGAACACATGCTTCGCCTGCGCGACCTACAGGACGAAACCGGAGGATTCACGGCCTTCGCCAGCTGGAACACCCAGCCCGAAGGCGTGCCCCAGGAACACCTGTTCCCCCGCACCACCACCCCCGCCGAATATTTGCGCGTGCAATCCATCGCCCGCATCTTCCTCGACAACTTCGATCACATGCAAACCAGCTATGTGACCCAAGGCACGAAACTGGCCCAGGTCTCTCTGGCATTCGGTTGCGATGACTTCGGCGGCACCATGCTCGAGGAAAACGTGGTTTCGGCTGCGGGTTGCGCCAACCTAGAGTCTATCCAACACATCGAATCCCTGATCCGCAACGCGGGTTACGAGCCGCTGCAACGCAACTCCTGGTACGGCGTTTCCGACGAGCGCTTCGATGGAGAAACCTGGCCGCGCAATCGCGAAGAAGCCGCTCACCACATCGGCGCCCCCGAAACCATGCGCGCCGCAGCCCTGGCCTCCCGCCCCACCGCCTAACACCATGAACACTTCCATTCTGCAAGATCGTTGCGCCCAGGTCGGTTTGAGCGAGATCCATGACAAGGTTATGGCCGGGGAACGCCTCTCCACGGACGACGGGCTCACCTTGTACAAAACTCCTGACATTCATGCGGTGGGCGCCCTAGCCAATTTCGTGCGCGAGCGCATGCACGGGGACGACACGTTCTTCAACGTGAACCAGCACATCAACTACACCAACGTGTGCAACAAGCTGTGCCGCTTCTGCTCGTTCCAGCGCCTGCCCGGCCAGGAGGGCGCGTACGTGATGCGACCCGAGGAGGTCGCCACCAAGATCCGCGAACAACTCGACGAACCGGTCACCGAGGTTCATGTGGTAGGCGGCGTGTACCCACGCCTGCCCTACAGCTACTACATCGACATCCTGCAAGCCATCAAGAAGGAGCGTCCTGGCATCCACATCAAGAGTTTCACCATGGTGGAACTGATGCAGATTGCGCGCCTGGCCAAGAAACCCCTGGCCGAGGTTCTACCCGACTTGCAAGCCGCGGGCCTGGGGTCCTGCCCGGGAGGCGGCGCCGAGGTATTCGCCAAGCGAGTCCACGACGAGGGCTAATGCTGCACGGGCACATCGAAACCATCGAAGAACGAGTGGACCACTTGAACCGCCTGCGCCTGCTCCAGGACGACACCGGTGGATTCCAAACCTACATTCCCCTCTCGTTCCACAACGCAGGCAATGAGTGGTCCCACCTGCCAGGCCCCACCGCCATGGATGAGCTCCGGGAGATCGCTATCGGGCGCCTCATGCTCGACAACATCCCCCACGTGAAGGCCTATTGGATCATGTTGGGTATCCCCATCGCCCAAACGGCCCTGTCCTTCGGCGCCAACGACGTGGACGGCACCGTGGTGGAGGAGAAGATCTACCACGAGGCCGGTGCTTCGACCCCCCAGGCGGTCAAGCGCGAGGAGCTGGTGCGGTGGATTCGAGATGCGGGCCGCGTCCCCGTCGAGCGCGACACGGTCTACAACGAGCTTTGGCGAGCCACCCCTGCGGACCCCGTTGGAGTCTGAGCCCAATCCGTCCAATACCGAGCCCGCCGACGGAGCCACCTGTTCGAATCGCGTAACTTCCAAGCTAGGCCCTTCCCTGCCCCCCCGGGTCCGTACGATAGGTACCCTCGGATAACCCGAAGCCACCCATCCCACCCCATGCAGCCGCGCCTCATCACTCTCCCCCTTCGCCTTTGGGCGGGAGTGATTTCATGCGCAGTAGCCCTCGCAGCCCCGTCACCGGGGCTGCCCGCATGTCAGGAGCGGAGCATGGTGGCCGAGATTCGAATCCTGCACGAGGCTCCAGACCTTAGGACAGCCTACGACGTGCTCTCCTACGACGTGGCGCTCGAACTCGAAGAGCGCGTGCCCAAATGGAAGGGCCGCGTGGCCATGGAGCTCCAGGTCGGAGAACTTGGAATCGCCGAGTTGCAAGTGGATGCGGGCATGGGCCTGACCATAGGCGGCTGCAGCTGGTCCGGCCGCGGGGAAGACGGTGCCCCGATATCCACGGATGCCAAGCCCTTCCAGCACAAGAACGGCTTGCTCTCCGTCCGATTCGCAGACCCCCTCCCTGCGGGAACCACAGGGACCCTAGAGATTCAATTCCAGGGCAAGACCAAGCCCAGCCGGGGACAGCGGCCCGCCGTGTATTGGATGACCTCCACCGACGGGTCGGGCCGGGTGGACTGCTCCCTGCAATACACGGGCGCCCACAATGTATTCCCCTGCAAGAGTTCCTTCTTCCACCCCGAAGATGTGCCCAACCGCAGCGCCCTCGCACTGACCGTGCCCAAGCAATGGGTCGCCATCGGGCCCGGATCCAAGATCGCCGAAGCCCCGGCGGGAACCGACAAGCACACGTTCCAGTTCAGCCTGGACCAGCCCACCCCCACCTGGGCCCTGGGTTTCGCGGCCGGCCCCTACCAGGTGCGCCGCTTCCCCTGGAAGGGCAAGAACAAGGAAGTACAAGTCGAACTGTACCGGCTGCCGGAGCACGCTGAAGCCTTCGACGAACTCGCCCATACACTCCCTAGCCTGCTCGAACATCACGAGCGCATCTTTGGTGCCTACCCCTTCGCCAAGCACCGCCTGGCCGTGGTGGAAACGCTCACGGTCAGCACCGCCAACGCCACATGGGTCGGCGTGGGCACGGGCCTCCTCAATCTTTCCGGCGAGGAGGAAGACGATGAGAACACCGGATCCAAGGCCGTCCGCATCCTCTCCCATGAGCTAGGCCACGCCTGGTGGGGCCACGGATTGTTTGTGGGCTCCTGGCGCGACAACTGGCTGCACGAGAGCTTCGCTAGTTACGGAGCACTTTTGTACCTGGGTGAACAATCCGGCGACCAGGCCATGGATGATGCCTTCCAGCGGATTGCCGGCGATGTTTCCTTCAAGCACCGACTGGCCCTTTGCGACCGGGCCAGTGCTTGCTCGGCCACCTCGATCACCAACGCACTTTGGTACAAGGGCCCCTGGGTCCTTCGCACCCTTCGCTCGCAGGTGAACAACGACGAGCAGTGGTTTGCCGCCCTTGCGGATTTCCAACAGGAATTCCGCTCCAAGACTGTTTCCACAGAAGACCTATCGCGGGTCCTCGGCAAACACACCGGCGAATCCTGGGATCGTTTCTTTGAGGAGTGGTTCGAAGGCAGTGGCCTGCCCTGCATCGTGGGCACCGTACGCATTGCTAGAAACAAGCTACTGATCGACCTGGAGAACCGCAAAGATCGTATTCGCACCACCACCCTCGATGGCCAGAGCCGCAACTTCCACCTGGGGCTGGAGCTCCAATGGAAGCAAGGCTCCAACCAGCACCAACGCAGGCTGCGCCTCGAACCCGGCGCCAACAGCTGGAGCATCGAGTGCGACAGCGAACCCACGAATGTGAAACTGGTGGGCCTTGAATCCATCCTGGGTCCCCACGAGGTCAAGATCATCCCCCTGCCCCACTCGGGCCTCAGCCGCCGTTAGGACCGCCGAGAAGGGCCTCACCGTAGGGGCGTCCGTGGGCCAAACAGCGTGAACGCGAACCCCTCGCCCCGCGAAGCATGGGTCAGCGGACCTGGGTAGTGGTGGCATTCTGCCGGACGGGCTCGCTCAACACATAGGCCAGTGGAACGCACAAACTTGCCAATGCCAGGAAGCCACCACGGCCATAGGCGGGGTGACCGCCCATCAAGAAGAAAAAGGGCGTTGAGCTGAAAACCATTCCCGCTGCCAATGCGAAACGGGCCGGTCCATTGGCAAAGGCCTGCCAGCCATAGAACAAGGCCCAAGGCAGCCAAACGAAGTAGTGAATCCAGGAGGGGCTGAGCACCAGGGGCAGGGCGCTGGCACACAAAACCAAAGCGATGGAAAAGCGCCCCGAGAGCAGGCAACGACGCATGCCCTTCAGGATCAAAGCCAAGGTGCCGAGTGGAAGCACCCAGGCCAGCACCAGCCACAAACCACCGGCTGCTCCCCACAACCGGGCCAAAATGGCCGGAACGAACTGGGTCGTTTCCGAGCTCCACCATTGGCTCGAGGTGGATCCGGGGTCATCCGACGGACGTAGTCTGGACCCGAGGTCCAAGTAATACTGCCAGGTGGCCTCAGGCCCCAGCACCGCCGCAGGCAAGGCGAACAGCCAAAGCCCGCTCAAGAAGGACACCCACACCAATCCCTTTTTGTCCCCAACAAAGGCGAAAGCCAACAGGAACCAGACAGGAAACAATTTGATCGAGATTGCCAGGGACAGACCCAGCGCGGCCAACGGACGATGGCCCCGGCACCAGGCTCGTAGGGCCATAATCGTCAACGCCCACACAATCGTGCTGACCTGACCCCAGTGCCAATCGTGGAGCCACGGAAAGGCCAGGGCGAACACAAGACTGTAGGCAAAGGTTATGCCGGGACCCGGCCGCTGC
>JARGOW010000085.1 GCA_029212955.1 Planctomycetota bacterium
GTTGGGCAGTGTGGCCCTGGGTAGGCAAATTCCGATGCCGTCAGGGGCGCCAGGAAACCAACGCTTTCTCATTGGGCTTCTCGTGCTGGTCACTGGACTCGCCAGTTTGAAAGTGCCTTTGCGCGCCTCATTTTTTATGGCAAAGTCCGGTTTCGAGCAAGCCCTGGTGGATGGGCAGGATGATTTGCAGGTGATCGGCCGTTGGTCCCATGACTTTGGTCTCTATCACATTGGAAACGCGGAGCGGCGTTGTCACGACAAGGAACGCATCTACTTCAAGTTTCAGGACGATAGTGAATCTGCGATCATCTACAGCGAAACCGGAATCGAGGATCTCTGCTACAACTCGGGCAACAAGGGACACCTAGCGGGCAACTGGTATTGGATGAAGGAAGACTAGTCCTCTTCTTCCAATGCCACGCCCAGGCCGCTGGCGATGCGGTTCACGTAGGCGTAGTAGCCAACCACTTCGGCAATGTTCAGGATGTCCGTGTCGCTGAAGCCCGCGGCGCGCAGCTGATCCACATCGGCGCGTTGAATACTGCCGGGGGCCTCCGTCAGTTTCACTGAATACTTCAGCATGGCCAGACGCCGTGCGTCGAGGCCAGCGGATGCGCAATCGGTTTCCACAGCCTTGAGCAATGCATCGTCCTTGAGCAAACGCCGCAGACCGCGGCGGTGGTGGGCCACTCAGTAGTGGCAATCGTTCTTTTGGCTCACGATCAAGGCGATCAGCTCGCGATCGACTTTCCTCAGACTTGTGGTCCCACGCATGGCCGCCGTGTATAAGGCCAAATGCGCGGCCAATCCTTCGGGGTTTGCCGAGTGAATCGACATGATGTTGTCGAGCTCGCCGGTTTGAGGGTCCAGGGCGCTTTGGTAGAGCCTCTGCAGCTCGCCCTGTGCGCCTTCGAGGGGGGTGGTTTCGATCCAAGCCATGGTAGTGCGGGCCCGGCGCGCTGGGCCTGGGCGCGTGCCATGTTAGCAAGAGCTTGGGCCGAGCGGACGGGAGCTTACGGAGTAGGGCCCGGGGCAGTCCCATCCGGACCGAACCTGCGGCCTTCTCCACGGTCTTGGCGTGTAAGGGGCGGCCGGGAGCCGAACTCCGTATGGCCTGAACCATTCAGGTCACCTATTCTATTCCCCATGGTCACATACATCGCCTGGCTGCGCGGCATCAATGTGGGCGGAAAGAACCTCCTGCCCATGAAGGAACTCAAGCTCACCCTGTCCGAAATGGGGCTGAAGGATGTTCGCACCCACATTCAAAGCGGCAACGTGGTTTTCGAATCCACCAGGCGCTCCACGGCCACTCTGGCCAAGCAAGTCTCAGCAGCCATCGAAGCCGGCCATGGCATGAAAATCCCCGTGCAGGTCATGACCCGGGCCGAATTGCAGGAGGCCTTCGACGCCAGCCCCTACGCGGAGGGGGAGGGCAAGGCCGTGCACTTCTATTTCCTGGCTGAGGAACCGGTCCACGCGGACCTTCCCGCGATTCGGGAGCTGGCATCATCCACCGAATCCTTTGAATTACACGGTCTCGTCTTCCACCTGCACGCTCCCGACGGCATAGGCCGCAGCAAGCTTGCCGCCAAAGCGGAGCGCCTCCTCGCAGTCTCCGCCACAGGCCGCAACTTGAACACGGTGCGCAAGGTCTTGGATATGTGAGTTGGGCCGGCGACGTCATGCTCCCTGCCTTGACTTTCGGACCAACTGTTGGGCTTTCTCCACAAGCCCTTCGCAGCAAAGTCCCCGCGTTTCCATTTTCTCCGATGCTCGAATCTCCGGGCTGATTCGAGACTCCAAAGCATCCAATCGTTATCGCTTGTTCATTGGACGGGGCTTATCCAAAAGCCCAATGGATCACCTGGCGTACCCCGATGATGAAGATTCCAAAGAGGGCCAGGACAAGAGCAACGCACCCGGAAATCATTATCGTGGAAGTGGTGCCCTCCGGATCTTCCGCGTCCCAGCCAGGCTCGAGCAGAACAACGCCGGAAAAGTCATCCAGGTTTGTCTCGGACGATTCTCCGTGCTCAATAGCGATGTCGCAAGCATCTCTGAGCTTGCGCAATCCGTCGGCATCCCCAATGATCCAATCCTCATAGGGCCCGGCCCCGCTGCCGTTGCGCAAGTAGGTATGGATTGGCTTGGTTTCGTTGCCTTGATCGTGCATCGTGATGTTTAGCTTGTGGTTTCAGCCGACTTGCCAGAGTCCCTGTTCCACGCCGCCGTGGGTGTAAACCGCGATTTCGCCGCGACCGGGGATCGCCATGTGGGGGAGGGCGATGGTCGCCCCAAGCTTTTCCGCCTGTTCTACCGAGGCCTTCAAGTTCGTTACCCGCATATAGGCGCGTACCACCGGCTTCTCTAACTCATGCATGGAGGCACGGATCCCGCACAGGGATCCACCCGGAATCTCAGCCACGAAGGCATTGCCCAACTCCGCCGCAGCATCCTCGAAGTGCCATCCATACAAAGCACCATAAAAGTCCCGTGCCGTCTCCGCATCCGCAGCCACAATTTCCAGGTAGTAGATTCCGTTTTCTGGCGTGTTCATAGCGTCCATGCTATCACGCGAGCTCGTTTGCGTGGGGTGCGGGTCTAGGCCCGCTACCATGGTTTAGATCGCGCCAAGATAGCGTGCGATCTCTGCGACCGAGGTCTCGCTACGCGGCTGGTTGTGCAGGTCGCAGTTGGGGTTGGTGTATTGCATGGCGTCGGGGGCATCGGCGCGGGCGCTGAAGTGGATGTTTCGGGCGCCTGTGCTCTCCAGGATCTCGCCCACGTTGTGGGGGCGGATTCCGCCGCCGGGCATGATTGCGAGGGTGGGGGGAGCGGATTGGACCAGTTCGCGGATGAGCGAGGCTCCGATGAGAGCGTCCTGGGCTTGGCCCGAGGTGAGCAGGCGGGTGACGCCCAGTTCGCCCAGGAGTCTCAATGATGCGAGGGGGTCGCGCGTGCCGTCGAAGGCCCGGTGGCAGCAAATCGAAGCCGAGCAAGCCGCGTAGATCATCTGCGCCATGCACTCCGAGTCGATGGATCCATCGGGCCGCAGTGCGCCGATGGCAAAGGCACCCACGCCCATGGAGCGTGCCGCGCGAATGTCCTGTTCCATGACCCGGGTTTCGTCCGCGTCGTACACAAAGTCCCCAGCCCGCGGCCGAATCAACACCACGGTCTCGATGGGCAACTTGAGAACGGCTTCGATCAATCCGGCGCTGGGGGTCAATCCACCCAACTCCAAACCCGTGCAAAGCTCGATGCGCTGCACGCCCGCTTCGACTGCGGCACGGGCGCCCGCCAGGGTTTCCACGCAGACTTCGACGGAGACGTTGGGCTTCAAGGCAGATCCTTACGGTAGCGTGATCTCACCGCGCATGTCGGTTTGCACCAGGCGCCGGACCTCGTCGGGATTGGACTCGCGGCTCAAAAGGTAAAGCAGTTTTGCCAAGGCCGCCTCCGGAGTCATATCGAATCCTGATACCACGCCCACATCCAAAAGCGCGCGGCCTGTGGCGTAGAGGGACAGGTTGGCGCAGCCATGGATGGGTTGGGGCACGTCCACGATCACTACGCCGTTGCGGTGAGCTTGGCGTAGAAGCTCCATGAATTCCAGGTCCCGGTGGGGCGCATTTCCGGCGCCATAGCATTCGAGGACCAGGCCCTGAATGCCGTCGAGCATGGGGGCCAGGGTCTTGGCCTTGAGACCGGGGAACAATCGGAATGCCGCCACCGATGCGGTGCCAATGGGCTGCACGTGCAAGGGTTTGCGCGTGGACTTGGGGGCCCGGATCAGGTCCCAGGAAAGTTCAAAGTCGATGCCCACGCGCCCCAGGTTGGGCAGGTTGGGGGAGTCGAAGGCACCAAAGAATTCCCCGTCGATCTTCTTGGCCCGGTTGCCGCGCAGGAAGCGGCCTCCGAAGTAGATGCACACCTCCGCGATGCGGTCGGCGAAGCGCTGCAACAGGATCAGCGAGGTGACCAGGTTGTCCATGGCGTCGTTGCGCAGCTCGCAAAGCGGAACCTGGGACCCCGTGATGATCACCGGTTTGTTCAGGTTCTCGAGCATGAAACTCAAGGCCGCCGCCGTGTAGGCCATGGTGTCGGTTCCATGGATCACCAGCACCCCATCGTAATCCGGAAGGTGCTTCTCGATGTCCTGGGCGATGCGAATCCAATCGCTGGGCCCCATGTTCGAAGAGTCGAGCAGGGGCTCGTACTCGTTGATGGTGAATTCGGGAAGCTCTTCCGAATCAAAAATCGGGTTCGTGCGCAGCTGTTCGGCCAAGTAACCCGGGGCGGGTTCACGGCCGCGTTCGGTGGTGCGCATGCCGATGGTGCCGCCCGCATAGGCGATGTAAATGCGTCGTTTGGCCATGGATTACTGCTCCATCATGGCGTCCATGAGGCGCTGGCGATGCTCCACGTTCAACGTTTTCACATTCGCGTAGAGTTCGGCCAGGGGGGGCAGGCCCATGCCCGCCCTTTCCCCGTCCGTGATTTTGGGGTCGATGTCGTACAGCACCCAAATGCCGGGGTCCGTGTGGAACAGATATTGGGTTCCGTAGGGTTGCGGACGGCCCGCTTGTAGGGCTTGCTTGTCCATGGCTTGGGCGATCAGGGGGAGGGCGCGGGATTCCCCAGCTTGGGCGGCCTTGCGGGCCAGTTCCAGGGAGAGTGCGATGCGCTCGGGGGACTCGGCATGGATCAGGCAAGCGGCGGCCCAGAGGTTGTCCTCGGCGGTTTCGAGCTTGCCCTTTTCAGCCCAAGATTCGATCTTTGAATAGCGCTTCTCCAGGCTCTTGCGGGTCTTGGCGCTGGTGCCTTGCACCCCCTGACTCTTGCGCAGTTCTTCAACCAGGCTTTCGAATTGTCCCTTGGGCGTACCAGGGGAGGAGCAGGCGGGGAGTCCGGCGAAGGACAGGGCGAGAAGCAATAGGAAGAGAATGCGCATGGCCCGCATATCCTACTGGAATCTGCCGCGCCCCGTGCGCGCTACCGTATGGGGGGTTAGGAACCGATGGCTCGAATGTGGAATCGGAGGGCGCCGCCCTTGGAGATCGCCTGCAGGGAGTGCACTCCCAATTGTTGCCCATCGGCGCCACGCAGCCAGGTCTCGATCGCCGGCCGCAGGATTGCGTTGCCCCCGTGGCTCCCGAAACCGCGTCCCGTGATCACAATGGCGCTGCGAGCCCCGCGGGCCCGGGCCATGTACAACTCCTGGTGCAATCGCTTGAGCGCCTTGTCCACGGTGAGACCGTGCAGGTCGATCTCCGGTTCCCAGTCGTCCTGCCCGTTTGCCACGGCTTAGGGTTGCCGCTGGTCGGCGACTTCCAGGAGTTCGAACTCGCAGACCAGAACGGATAAGGGCGGGATCAAACCTTCCACACCCTGCTCGCCATAGGCTTGGTAGGGCGGAAGGGTCGCCAGCCGGCGGCCGCCCGGCTTCATGCCCAGAAGAGCATATTCCCACCCCAGGATGGGAGCTTCGCCCATGCGGAAGGTGATGGGCAGGCCACGATCGTAACTGGAGTCGACCGGATCCCCGCTCTCCAAAGAGACCTTGTAATCCAAGGTCACCTCGCTGCTCGGGGTGACCTCCGGCCCGATGCCCGTGAGGATTTCCTGGATCGTGATCCCATGCTGATCCGTGCGAGCCCGGTGGTTCACATCGACCTTCGTGTTCCAGCGGGGCAGGCTGCAACTTGCGAAGAAGAGCAGCGCAAAGCCGGCGAGGAGAGGGTGGGTGCGAAGGGTCCTTTTCATGAGCTCAGAATGGCCGCGATGCATGCAACGGTGACGATGTCGTCGGGCGTGCAGCCGCGGGAGAGGTCCATGAAAGGGTGCGCCAGTCCTTGAATCAAGGGTCCTAGGGCTTCTGCTCCGGCCAAACGCTGGGTGAGCTTGTAAGCGATGTTGCCAGAATCCAAATCGGGGAAAATGAGAACGTTTGCCCGGCCGCCAAGCGGAGAGCGGGGTGCTTTACGATCGGCCACGGAAGGCACGATGGCGGCATCCACCTGGAGCTCGCCGTCCAGGCACAGTTCCGGGGCGCGGCCCCGCACGATCTCGGTGGCCTCGCGAACCTTGTCCACCCGCGGGTGCTGGGCGGAGCCTTTGGTCGAGAAGGACAGCATGGCCACCTTGGGCTGTGTGCCCACCAGGCGCACGTGGTTGGCGGCGGTGGCGATGGCGCTGTCGGCCAGTTGTTCCGCGTTGGGATCGGGCACCACGCCGCAGTCCCCGTAGGTGAAGGTCTGGTCTTCCATGGCCATCAGGAAACAAGACGACACGGTCTTGAGTCCCGAGGTCATGCCGATGACCTGCAAGCCGGCGCGGATGACCTCCGGGGTGGCCGCTTCCGATCCGGCCACGCCCCCGTGGCAATCGCCCGAGGCGATCAGGGAAGTGCCGAAGTAGAGCGGGTCCAGCATGAGCTGGCGCGCGGCTTCGATGGTCAGTCCCTTGTGCTTGCGTTTCTCCGCCAGGCTGGCGGCGAAACCCTCGGCTCGGGAATCCCGGGCGGCATTGATGACCTCCACGCCGGAAGGTACCGCGGCCATACCCTTGGCTTCCACGAGCACGGGCTGGCACAGGTCCTCAGCGGCCAGCATGGCGGCGGCTTGAACCACGCGCTCGTCCTGGGCTTCGGGAAGGACGATGCGGCGGTGCAGGCGGCGAGCCTTTTCGCGGATCTCGAGCAGTACGTTCATGGGGGACAGTTGCCTACTGGAAGGAGCCTTCGGGGGTGGCGTCCAACACATCAGCGGGCACGTCAACCACCATGCGCAGCAGGCCGAGACCGTGGGTCTTGCCCTGGGCATCGGTGATGAGTGATGCGCTTCCTCCGCCTCCCAAACTGTTGTCGAGCAGGAAGTTCAGCACGCGCATGTTGTCGGCTTCGAAGCGTACGACGCCGCCCGGGTTGATTTGGGCGAAGTGCTGCTGCACGCGTTCGGCGGTCAGGAAGTCCTTGAGGAAGACGTAGGCGGCTTCGGAGCGGGCGATGAGGCCCACGTTGGAACCTTCGCCCTTGTCGCCGGAACGGGCTTGCGCGATGCGCATCAGGGGTGTTTGCGGCATATCGGTTGGCTCCTTAGGAAGTGAAGACGGAGACGCTGGGATCGATTTTGGACTTGGTCAGGAGGGCCGGCCAGTAGCCGACGATCTCGGAGGGCTTGGGGCGACCGCCCGCAAAGCCGGTCACGCCGGGGGGGCCACTGGTGACCAGGGGCACGAGTTCGGAGCCAAAGCGGCCGACTTTTTTCTTGTCGGGGCCTTTCACGCCCAGGCGCAGCACGACCTCGCTGGGTTCGGCGGCGCCTTCTTCGAGCAAACCCGCATGGCAAACACCCGCGCCCACAAATTCCATGAGGCGTTCCTCGTCGGAATAGGAGAACCCGTCGAATTCCAAGCGCTTCCAAACGATGTCGGCGCACAATTGAGCCTTGGCCAAAGCGTCCGGGCCGCAGATGGTGAGCTGGCCCACGGACTTCCATCCATCGGCATAGCTCATGGAAACCTTGTAGGTGGGAGTGGCGGGACTGCCCTTCACACCGGCGATCTTCACCCGGTTTTCGCCCTCCTGCACCAGGTCGAAGCTGGTGAAGTCCGCGATCACGTCGGGGGTGATGTAGTTGTTCGGGTCGCCCATTTCGTAGGCGAGCTGGTGCAGCACGGTGGAGCGATCCACGGCACCGCCGGTGCCGTCGTGCTTGGTGACCACAAAGGATCCGTCGGGGCTGGCTTCGATGACCGGGTAGCCGATCATGGCCAGGTCGGGGATGCGCTGCCAGTCGGTGAAGTTGCCGCCCGTGCATTGGGCGCCGCACTCCAGGATGTGGCCGGCCACGGTTCCCGCGGCGAGCTTGTCCAGGTCGTCGACTTTCCAGCCGAATTCGTGGATGAGCGGGCCGAGCACCAGGCCCGGGTCCGTGCCCCGGCCGGTGATGACGATTTGCGCTCCGTCGTCCAGGGCTTCCGCGATGGGGAAGGCGCCCAAGTAAACGTTGGCGCTGGTCACCTTGTCGCGCACGGAGGTCAAACCTTCGCCCGTGTCCATGTTCTTGAATTCTTCGCCGCCGGACATCAACCCGTCCAGGCCATCGAGGATGTCATCGCCTTCGACCACGGCCACTTTGACGCCGCTGGCGCCGTGCTTGGCCAACACTTCCATGATGGCGTCCTTGCAGGCGTGGGGGTTGACCCCGCCAGCGTTGGCCACCACCTTGATGTTCTTCTCGAGCATCCGGGGCAGGATGCGGTCGATGAGCGTCACGAAGTCCGTGGCGTACCCCTTCTTGGGGTCGCGCATGCGCAACTTCTGCATGATGCTCATGGTGACCTCGGCCAGATAGTCGAGGGTGAGGTAGTCGAGGGGTCCCTCCTCCGTGAGCCGGATGGCCCCCAGAATCGAGTCGCCCCAGAAGCCTTGGCCATTGGCCACGCGTACCGTTTGCTTGCCTTGCATGGATATTTTTGGGTTTCGGGCCGCCGGTGGGGCGGTCCCTACGAAGTCTGTGGAGCTGGGATCACCCTCTCCGCATATCGGGCGAACAGTGTACCGGGACGGCGGGTCGGAGGGCCATACGGGCCACAGGATTGTTGCCCGGATACGGTCGACTGGAGGGGCCACCGTGGGGCGTAGGCCGATTCAGCCGACCGTAGGGGCCCCGGGAGCCTTTCCGGAATCGAACCGGCCGAAGGCTGGGGCCTGGCGGCCTGGAACCCGGTGGCGTTGCGGGTAAGGTAGTGCCATGGCGGCACCCTTTCTTTTGGTCACAGGCTTTGGAGCCTTCGAGTCCGTGCTGGACAATCCCAGCGGAAGCCTGGCGGAAGCCATGCACCTTCGCTCCGACGCGGTCGGAGCGCGCATGCCGGTGACCTACGGGGGTGTGGGGGACGAGCTGGATCGGGTGCTGGCGGGATTGGATTCGGTGCCTGCGGCGATCCTGGCCATGGGGGTTCATCGGGGCCCGGAGTTTCGACTGGAGGCCCGTGCTGGAGCGGTGCCCCCGTCCAAGCGCCCCGATACGGCGGGTCGGATCTCCGAGGTGGGTCCGCGGGCCCTACTGCATTCGGGCTTCGACCTGGAGGCTTGTGCGGAAGCATGCGCTGCAGTCACAGGCCATCCGGTGTATGTGTCCCAGGACGCGGGCGGGTATGTGTGCGATTTCCTCTATGGGATCGCCCTCCGTCGGGCGCGGAACTTGGGCGTGCAGGCGCTCTTCTTGCATGTGCCGCCCATCGCCCATGTGCCCTGCGCCGATCAGGAGCCCGTGGTGCACGCCTTGGTGGATGAACTTCTCGCCCAGGCGGGGACAGCGCGCTAATCTCTGCGGCGTCCATCCTGCAATCCGCAAAACAAGGAATCCTCCCATGGGAAAAAGAATCGACTGGTACTACCACCGCAAAGGCTGAGTCACCTGCAAGCGCAGCGACGCTTTTCTAGAAGCTCGCAGCGCCACCATCCGTGGGATGGTGGATGCCAAAAAAGAACGCTTTGGCGCCGACGATTTGCCGGGGGTGCTCGAGGGCATGCGCCACCTCGTCGTGGCCAAGGGCAAGAAGGTCCTGCGCTTCGATATGAAGGACAGCCCCGAAGCCGAGGTCCTGGAGAAGGCCCTACTCGGGCCATCGGGCAACCTGCGTGCCCCGACGATCAAGCTGGGAAAGACCATGCTGGTTGGATTCCACGAGGAAGCCTTCGGTGAAGTGTTCGGGGATTGATCCCAACCGAATCCACGAAAAAGGCCCGCACCCCATCATGGGGTGCGGGCCTTTGTATTTTGTGAAGCCAGCCTACTTGGTGGTCACGTCCATGGTCATTTCACCGGACATTTCCATGTGCATGGCGTTCTCCATTTCCTGACCCATGGCGTTGATGTCCATAACCATATCCATGACCATCGAGGTTTCGCCGGCGTAGGTGAACGAGTGCACAACGCCCGCTTTGGCGTTCCACATGAGGGTTCCTTTGCCTTCCATGTGCAGTTCCATGTCGGCCTGGGAAACGCCGATTTCAACCCCCTCGGGCATTTCCTGGCTGTCCATGCCTTCCTCGACCATCTCGGTCATGTCCGTCACGGTGTCGATGTTGATGG
>JARGOW010000086.1:0-7102 GCA_029212955.1 Planctomycetota bacterium
GTCTTGCAAGCGTTGGTTCTTCTCCACAACCTGGCCAGCCATGGCGTCGCGTTGCTGGTTCACCTTGTCGGCGAGGCCGGAATCTGCCAGGGCAAGAATACGAACCGCGAATAGCGCTGCGTTCTTAGGTCCGCCTCCACCCACGGCAAATGTTGCCACGGGAACTCCACCGGGCATTTGCACGGTGGAGAGCAGGGCGTCCATTCCGCCCAGGGGCGCGTTGTCCATGGGGATGCCGACCACGGGCATGGAAGTGTGTGCGGCGACGACGCCAGCCAGGTGTGCGGCTCCGCCGGCGGCGCAGATGAACACGCCCGTACCGCGGTCCGGGGCTTCTTCCACGAATTGGATGAGTGCCGCGGGGGTACGGTGTGCGGAAAGCACGCGGGCCTCAAAGGGCACGTCGAAAGCTTTCAGGGTGTCAAGGCAAGGCTTGAGCCGGTCCAGATCCGAATCGGATCCCATGAGAACGGCGACTTTGGTGGGTTGGGTCACGATTGAATTCCCTCGGGCAATTGCCCGGTGATGCGTTCACAGATTTCGAAGTAGCCGCGCGAAACGCGCTGCAACACGGACGGGTCCAGGACCGGAGCAGGGGCTTCCTTGTTCCAATCCAGCGTTTCCAGGTAGTCCCTAAGGATTTGCTTGTCGTAGCTCTTGGGGCTGCTACCTGTTTTGTATTCGGCCTGGGACCAAAAGCGGCTCGAGTCGGGCGTGAGGGCCTCGTCGATCAAAAGCACTTTTCCATCGCACATGCCCAGTTCGAATTTGGTGTCGGCGAGAAGGATTCCCAACTTGCCCAAAACCTCGGTGCCGCGTTGGAATAGGTCGAGGCAAACCTGCTGCCCGTGCTCGAAACGCTCGCTACCGATCAGGTCGCTGGCTTGCTGGGGGGTCAAGGGACGATCGTGATCCTCTTCCTTGGTGGTCGGGGTCAGGATCGGCTTGGGCAGCACCTCGGCCTGGGACAATCCAGCGGGAAGATCGATGCCGCAAACGCTCTGGGACGTTTGATATTCCTTCCATCCGGATCCTGCGATGTAACCACGGACCACCCATTCGATGATGTCGGGCGTGCAGCGCTTGACGATCAGGATGCGTCCACGCAGCAGATTCTTCCATTCGTCGTCGAGGCCGGGTACTCGATTAATGTCCGAGGACACGAAGTGGTTCGGGATGATGTCTTGGGTCTGTTCGAACCAGTACTCGGTGATTTTGGTGAGCACCCGACCCTTGTCCGGGATGCCCTCGTTCATCACCACATCGAATGCGGAGATGCGGTCCGTAGTCACGAACAGCAGGTGATTCTCATCCAGGGCATAGATGTCGCGCACCTTGCCTGAAGCGATTTGTTGCAAACCGGGGGGAGCGTGCTCACGGCCCAGGTAGGCTCCCTGGTGGGAGTTGTCTTGAGTTGTGTGATTCATGGTGGGCCGGGATTATGGCAGGAGCTTCGGCCCGCTACAATGCACGGCATGGTTGAAGAACCGAGTAAAAGCCTGGGAAACCCTGTGGGCCTCCCAGGGCCCGCAAATAGGGGGTACGGGGCGGTGTCCGTAGCCGTGCCGATCAGCAAATCCCTGCTCCAGCGGGCCCTATTGGGCGCCGCTTGGGTAGGAGGCCCGGTACGGTTGGACTTTCCAGTGGACCCCGGCGTTCCTGGCAGCCAAGGGGCTGATGTGGCTGGCTTGATTCTGGCCCTGGGGGCCTTGGGTCTGGAAATCCATCCGGGGCCCGCCCATTCCAACCACTGGGATCTGGTCGCTCCGGGTTTTGGGGTTTTGGGCCATACGACCGTTGCCCTGGGAGAATCGGGCACCGCGGCCCGCATATGCACGGCGGCGCTGGCCTTTGCGGGTGCTTCTGATTCCCGCCGCAACCTGGCTGTGTCCGGGACCCTGCAACATCGGGTCAGCCCTCCGCTCATGGCGGCCCTGGAGAGATCCGGATGTAGGGTGTTCGCTCCAGGTCCTGGAACGTGGCCCTTGGAGGTCACCTCGGTGCCCATGCCCAAGGAATTGGTGATCGAAGATCCGGTCTCCAGCCAGGAGGTTTCAGCCCTCCTGTATGCCCTGGCATTTGGCGGGGGAGGCCGGTTGGTTGTAGACGGACCGATCCCGAGTGAGCCCTATGTGCAGATGACCATCGGTACATTGGCGGCTTTTGGGTGCCCCATTCGCATGGGGGGGAATTCCGTTTTTGAATGCGATCCCAGGGAGTCGACCGCAAGGCCCAATTTGCAGATTGAATCGGATGCCTCCAGTGCTGCGGTGGTTTGGGTCGGGGGGGTTTTGTCGGGCCGTGAAGTGAGCGTTATTGGTATTCCCGAGCGCTCGTGCCAGGGCGATGTGAGCATGCTCGACATCCTGACCCAACTGGGGGTTGGGGTCCGTTTCGAGGCGAGTTCCGGATGGAGCGTGGGAGGGATTCCCGACCGGGGAGTTCAGGTGGACTTGAAGAATGCGCCCGACCTGGCTCCACCCCTAGTGGCCCTGGCCGCCGGTTTGGCCCTAGGCCACTTTGGAGGAAGTCACTCCAGCCGGATCACGGGCCTGGGAACCCTGCAAGGGAAAGAGAGCCCGCGGTTGCAGGTCTTGGGCCAAGCGCTGGTCGACATTGGAATCCCGGCCGAATGGACGGAGGACTCCTTGCAAATCCCCAAGGGACGGGCAGTTTCGACCCCGGTCGAGTTGGATGCCAGGGGGGACCACCGCATGGCGTTTGCTTTCGCTCTCATGTCCCTGGTCGTGCCGTCCATCGATGTGGTGGACCGCGGCTGCGTGTCGAAATCCTGGCCGCGCTTCTGGGAGGATATGTCCGATATCCTCGAATCCAAGCCCAGGTAATTTGCGCCCAAGTGAGAGCCCATGCCCCATGGGGGATCAATATTGGGCTCTGTAGGGGGGTGGTTCTGGGTTTAGGGTCCTAGTGCCGGTAGGGTGATCGGCATGTCGTCCACGCCGAAAGATCCCAGTTTCCCGAACACTCCCCAGGGTCCCGTGATGGTTGTGGGGGGGGCCGGGTACATCGGCAGCCACACCGTTCGCTTGTTGCAAAGCCGCTCGGTGCCCTGCGTGGTCTTCGACAATTTGTCCACCGGCCACCGGCAAGCCATCCCCGATGATGTGCCCTTTGTCCAAGCGGATCTGGCGGATAGGGAGGCCATCGGCCGTGCCCTCCAGGAGCACAAAATCCAAAGTGTGATCCACTTCGCAGCCAAGTGTTATGTGGGCGAATCGGTCACCGAACCTTCCAAGTACTACCGGGAAAACGTCTTCAATACCTGGAACCTTCTGGAGGAAATGCGCACCCACAATGTGATGCGCATCGTGTTTTCCTCCACATGTGCCACCTACGGAAATCCGGTTCAGGTACCCATGGACGAGAGCCATCCCCAAAAACCGATCAATCCCTATGGGCACACCAAGTTGCACATGGAGCACATGATGGGGGATTATTCCACGGCCTATGGTTTGTCCTATGCGGCCTTGCGGTACTTCAACGCGGCCGGTGCGGCCTCGGGAGGATGCTTGGGTGAGCACCACGAACCTGAAACACATCTGATTCCCCTGGTGCTGCAAGTGGCCCTCGGTCAGCGCGAGTTCATCTCCATTTTTGGGGACGATTACGAGACTCCCGACGGCACGTGCATACGGGACTATATTCATGTGGATGACCTTGGGGATGCCCACCTGCGCGCGCTTTGCCAGCTGGAAGCGGGCGCCCAGGAGTTGCACGTGAACCTGGGAACGGGCACGGGATTCTCGGTCAAAGAACTCATCGAAATGGCCCGGGAGGTCACGGGTCATGCCATTCCAGCGCGGATGGGGGAGCGCCGGGACGGGGATCCGCCCCAGTTGGTCAGCGGGGGCACGCGCGCCCTGGACCTGCTGGGCTGGAAACCGGAAAAGGCCGCTCTCAAGCGTATCCTGGAAGATGCCTGGTCCTTCCATCGGAAGCACCCTGGCGGGTACGAATGATCCCGGGCCTCCGGATCCGCTGAGTTCGGCACAATCCCACCGTTCCGACTCTGGGAATACGGCCATTGGGGATCCTTTGCATCGGCCCCGGCCGAGGCGCTAGGGTGGTCCCATGAATGAGTCGGACAGTCCCTTTAAGCCCTACGAGCGCATCGGAACCACGGGCGGAGTTCCCGGATCCGTAGGCCCCCATCGCCCGGGCCGCTGGGACCTCGGTATCTGGCTCGGGGCATGCGTCGCCCTGATCTTGATCGGATTCTGGTGGTTCGGTAGCGATGATACCGAGGCGGACAAAGCCCCCTCGGCCGTGCATGCCTCCGAGACAGGCACGAAGTCCGAAGGGCTGGTCCTAGGGAATCCCAAGCCAAGGCACACGGCCGGAGGTCCCGAAATGGCGGCCCAGCCCCATGCCGGGCCGGTCGTACCTCCGGTTCAGCCGAAGGTTAAAGTTCCAAAGGCGAAGGCTTCCGCACTGGTGTCCCCGGTCGAATCCATCATTGCGAAGTGGATGGCGACGGCGTCCAAGCGATCGGGCAAAAAGGTGACCTCCAAGAACACCGTTGTAGCGGTCCATGTGCGCGACCTCAGCGGAAAGGTCCTGGTGGATCGCAACACGCAGCGTTCCCTTAGGCCCGCATCGAATCTCAAGCTTCTCACCTGCATGGCGGCGGTTGTTCTCTGCGGCGATGGGGGGGGATTTTTTGAAACCCGTTTCGATCGCAAGGGCCGGGTGGAAGCGGGAGTATTGCGTGGTGACTTGGTAGCCCGCGCGGGGGGCGACCCCATGTTCGACGGGGAAAGCGACGGTGCGGTCACGCGCTGGACCAAGGACCTGGCGGCGCAGCTCAAGGCCCAGGGGATCCACAAGGTGGAAGGGGCACTGATTCTCGACGAAGGCACATACCTGGAGCCGGGCCCGGGTCCGAGTTGGCCAGACTCGAAGGAGTACTGGAAGGAATATTGCGCCCTTTCTGGGGGCTTCAGCGCCAACGCGGGTAGTTTGACCGCGCTGATCCAACCCGGAAAAGTGGGCGGACCCGGACGGGTCCAGGTTTTCCCCAAGGGGCATGGCCTCGAACGCAAGGGCAAGGTGGAGACCGTTGCCAAGCGCAAGAAACTTGTGATCGCGGTGGAAGCCAAGGGCAACCGTTTGACCGTGCGCGGAAGGATCCCCGCCGACGTCAAAGTATACGATCCACGATTCTCACACCCCGACCCGGTGGAGCTCTTTGGCCATGCCATGATTCAAGGGTTGGCGGATCAAGGAATCAGCGTTACCGGCGGAATCAAGCGCCAGCGAGACGTTTCCGGGGGCGAGACTGTGGCGACCTTGCGCACACCCCTGACCGAGACCTTTGGACCGATTCTTCGGGATTCAAACAATGGGGTCGCGGATCAACTCTTCTTCCGCTTGGGGCATCTGATGACGAAGGTGGGTGACCGCAAAGCGGGTGCCAACGCCATTGCAACCGTGATGCAAATCATGGGGGTCGACCGGGGTGACATGAAAATTGTGGATGGCTCAGGACTCTCCAAATCCAATTCGGTGCGGGCGGATCAGTTCACCGCGGTGCTCGCAGGTCTTATGGATCGCGGGGGCCCCGCAGCGGAGGCATTCCTCGAAGCACTGCCCGTCTCTGGAAAGTCGGGGACGCTGCGCAGGCGCATGCGTACGGGTCCCGCTGCAGGTCGAGTCATGGCAAAGACCGGTTTCGTCAATGGAACCAGCGCCCTGTCCGGGGTGGTCAAAACAGAAACGGGGGAGTGGCTCGTGTTTTCCATTTTGGTTTCCTATCCCCACCAATCCGGAATGAATACCGGGGTCTTCAAACCCATGCAGGACGAACTTTGCGCCCTGCTTGCGCAGTACGAGGGCTCGGCCCAGTGAGCTTGGATGGGGCCGAGCTGGACCGCATTCTTGCGGTAGCGAAGGACGCGGCCCGTAAGGCGGGCCAACTCCTGCTCGAAACCTACGGAACCATAGAAGCGGGCGGGTTCCGCCGAAAATCCAGTGCCCGTGATCTGGTGACCGAGACGGATGTGGCCAGCGAGCGCCTGATCGTTGAGATCCTGCGCGGGGCCTTTCCGGGTCACAGGATCGAAGCGGAGGAGGAAGTTCAGGATGCGCCCGATGAGGATCGTCCGCGGTGGTTTGTGGATCCCCTGGATGGCACGGTGAACTTCGTGCAGGGACTGCCGCTCTTTTGCGTTTCGATGGGGCTGTACCTGGGTGGGAAACCCCAGGTCGCCGTCGTCTACGCACCCGTCATGGATGAGATGTTTGCCACCCGACTGGGAGGGGGCGCCAGCCTGGAATCCCCGCAGGGTACCCGGGTTCTCGAAGTCTCGGGCAAGACCGAATTGTCCGAGTCGATTCTGGCCACCGGGTTTCCCTACCGCCGAGAGGTCCTCCGGCCCTCCAACCTGGAGAACTTCAGTGGCTTCTTCTTCGGGGTCCGGGGAATGCGGCGCATGGGATCTGCGGCCCTAGACCTGGCCTATGTGGCGGCCGGACGGTTGGATGGTTTCTGGGAACTGTACCTTTCACCCCACGATGTGGCCGGAGGCGCCCTGCTCGTGCGGGAGGCCGGGGGCGTTGTGACCGATTCGGAGGGGGGCGAGGATTGGCTGCGCGGTGGGCATATCGTGGCCTGCGGGCCAGGAATCCATGGCGCTGTGCGCCAGGGTGTGGCCGGGCCGGATCCGGACTGGCTGGCGTAGGCCTAGAGGGGGGGCGTTTAAAGGCCGATGGGTCGTGGCCGAGTCGCTCGAACCCCGGTCTTACACCCGGGAGGGTCGGTTTTGCGAGGGATTTGCGGGCTGTTACAATCGTCCCTTCGCTTCCAGCCACCCAGTCCATTTTGGACCCCTCCCGGCGCACCGCACCATGGCCAAGAAATCAACGAAATCCCCCGCCTCGAACGTCAAGCATTCCGCCCTGGATGCCGGCCAGATTCGGATTCGGGGGGCGCAGCAGAACAACCTGCGCGGTGTGAGTGTGGACCTGCCCCGGGGGGCGCTGGTGGCCATCACGGGGCTCAGCGGATCGGGCAAATCCTCATTGGCTTTCGACACACTCTTTCGCGAGGGCCAGCGCCGCTTCCTCGAAACCCTTTCCGGTT
>JARGOW010000086.1:7139-10103 GCA_029212955.1 Planctomycetota bacterium
GCCCGATGTGGAGAGTATCGAGGGACTGTCGCCGGCCATCGCCGTAGATCAAAAAAGTGTGCCGCGGGGCGCGCGATCTACCGTGGGAACCCTGACCGAGGTGACCGACCACCTGCGGGTGCTTTTCGCCCGTGCGGGCGTGGCCCACTGTCCCGATTGCCAAGAGCCTGTCCGTTCGCGCACGCCGGAAGCCCTGGCCCAGGAAATCCTGCGCATCTATGAAGGACAGAAGGTGATGCTCTGCGCGCCTTTGATCCGTGACCGCAAGGGAAGCCACAAGGCCCTGTTCGAAGATCTGCGCAAGCGTGGTTTTGTGCGCGTGCGCGTGGATGAACAGTTGATGCGATTGGAGAATGTCCCGGAGCTCAACCGCTACCAGCGCCACCGCATCGAAGTGGTCGTGGACCGCATGATTCCCCGCTCCGATGAACCGGCACGCCTGCGGGAAAGCCTGAATACATGCCTGAAGCACGGGGAAGGCGACGTGATGGTTTGCACGGACGATGAGGCACTCTTCTACTCGACCGAGCGCGTTTGTCCCGGGTGTGGGGGCGATGTGCCGCCCCTGGAACCGCGCTTGTTTTCCTTTAACTCGCCCCATGGGGCCTGCGGAGACTGTCAGGGATTGGGTATTGTGCGCAAGCCCACAGAACGCGGAGTGGTGGCCGATGGAACCCTGACGATTCGGGAGGGCGCCCTGGCGGTGACCAAGGCCAAGGGGGGTGGATTGAGCTTCCCGCGGGTGGATTGGACCTTCCTGGAAAAGGTGGCGGACGCCAATGGCTTCAACCTGGACACCCCTTGGAAGGACTTGAGTCGTGCTTCCAAGAAAATCATGATGGATGGGGCGGGGGACGAGCGCTTTTCCGACACCGCCAGTTGGAACGGATCCAAGTTCAAGGGCAAGGTCGAATGGGACCGCCGATTCCCTGGGGTCCTCGGCGCCCTTCGCAAGGCCGTATCCAAGGGTTCCAAGGCCAAGCAGGTGGAACGTTACCTGGCCAAGGACGCCTGTGATGCCTGCGCGGGGACGCGCCTCAAGCCCGCCGCGCGCAGCGTGCGCATGGATGAATACACGTTCCCCATGCTGATGGCGGAGCCCGTGGATCGCCTGCAATCCACCCTAGCATCCTTGGAGCTGACCGATCGACAGAAGCGCATCGCCCGGGATCTGTTGCTCGAGATCGAGCGGCGCGTGGACTTCCTCATGAAGGTGGGACTGGGTTACCTGACCCTGGAGCGTCCCGCGGATACCCTGTCCGGAGGTGAGGCCCAGCGCATCCGCTTGGCGGCCCAATTGGGGGCTGGCTTGCAGGGCGTGCTGTATGTGCTCGATGAACCTTCCATCGGTCTGCATGCCCGCGACCACAATCGGCTGCTCGGCGCATTGGGCAATCTGCGCGACGCGGGCAACAGCGTGGTGGTGGTGGAGCACGATGCGGCGACCCTGCGCGCCGCGGACTATATCGTGGATGTGGGACCCGGCGCGGGCCGCGATGGCGGGCACATCATGGCCGTGGGCTCGCCCGAGGAAGTCTCCGCCGCTGAGACTCCCACCGCGCGACTGCTACGGGGTGAAGTTCGCATGCCGGCGCCCGAACAGCGTCGCAAGGGAAATGGCAAGGTATTGTCGATCCTGGGCGCCACCGGCAACAACCTACAGAGCGTGGATGCCCACTTTCCGCTGGGTACTTTGACCGCGGTGACCGGGGTCAGTGGCTCGGGCAAATCCTCACTGGTTCAGGGCACGTTGCGGCGCGCCTTGACGCGCCGGTTGGGCCGCGAGGCTCCACTGGCCTTGCCCCACGAAAGCCTGACCGGATGGAAGCACATCCACGACCTGGTCGCCATCGATGCGGCGCCGATCGGGCGCACCACGCGTTCGAACCCGGCCACCTACACCAAAATTCTGGGTCCCATTCGGGATCTGTTTGCCTCCTTGCCCGAGAGCCGCATGCACGGCTACGACAAGTCGCGCTTTTCGTTCAACACGGTGGGGGGGCGCTGCGAGTCGTGCCAGGGTGGCGGCGCCCAGTACGTGGAATTGCAATTCCTCGCTCCGGTAACAGTGCCCTGTGAAGTTTGCGGGGGGCGGCGCTTCCAGGAGGAAACCTTGGCCGTCCACTTCAAGGGAAAGTCCATCGCGGACGTTCTCAACATGACCGTGGAGGATGCGCGGGAGTTCTTCAAGGATCACACGGGGATTCACAAGGTGCTCGATCTCTTGTTCGACGTGGGTCTGGGCTATCTAACGCTGGGTCAGCCCTCCACCACCCTGTCCGGTGGCGAAGCCCAACGTATCAAGTTGGTCACGCATTTGGCCAAGCGTCCCCGCGGACATGTGCTTTATCTTTTGGATGAACCCACCACGGGATTGCATATGGAGGATGTGGGCCGGTTGGTGCATGCGCTGCAGCGACTGGTGGACTTGGGTCATTCTGTGATCGTGATCGAGCACAACCTGGAACTGGTGGAAGCCGCGGACCACGTGCTGGACATGGGCCCCGAGGGGGGACTGGCCGGTGGTCAATTGCTGGTGGCTGGCACCCCCGAAGATGTTCAAGCGACCCAGGGTTCCTACACGGGAGCCGTGCTCCAGGAAATGGCTGAAGAGGCCAAGGCTCCCCTGAAGAAGTCCAAGGGCAAAGCGAAAACCAAGGGTCATGTGGCCGCGCCCATGAACGATTTGGTCGTGGAGAAAGCGAGCCTGCACAACTTGACCGGAGTGGATGTTCGCATTCCCCACCAGTCCTTGACCGTTGTGACCGGCCCCTCCGGTTCAGGAAAGAGTTCTCTGGCCTTGGATACGATTTACGCCGAGGGCCGACGTCGCTTCGTGGAATCCCTTTCCACCTACGCCCGCCAATTCCTAGGAAACTCGGACCGCCCGCCCTACGAGCGTATCGAAGGCTTGGGGCCTGCCGTGGCCGTGGAAGCCCGGGGGGGCGCGGGGCACCCGCGGTC
>JARGOW010000087.1:0-2869 GCA_029212955.1 Planctomycetota bacterium
CGTAGTTTTCCCGACTGTTCTTCCACGACTGGGTAATCCCGGTCAGCGCGGAATCTCGGAACCCACCCGGCGACCCTGGCTTCTGCTTCCTCGTTTGAATGCGCGGCCCATGCGGTCCCAAGCACAAGGCCCATCCAGGCACCCCCACTAGGGCTCTACGGCTGGAACCAATCCCGAATTTTCTGAATCCAATAGAATGATGGTTCGAGAATCGGTCAGCCTGCCACTCCAACGGACCATCCACCCCCGACCAGCGCACAAACATGATTCGCATCCAATCCAAGCACTTCAATTCCGTTGTCCACTTGTCAGCTTCCGTGCTTTTCATTGGGTTCATCGCAGGGGTGCTAACAACTCAGTCTTTCGCCCAAAACAATTTCAGGTTCAGCAAGGTTTCTCTACTTGGTAGTTCCAGTGAAGAGGCTCCGACCGAGCTCATGCTTGGCGATCGCATACGAGTCACCGCTCACTTTTCAAACAAGCCCCATGGGTATGTATCCACTCGCATCCTGATCAATGGCAAGGAGCCCGGTGAATCCGTATTTATGAAAGCAAATGGCACCGGCCTCGTACACTCAACTGGCGTAATAGGTTTCGGAGTAAGTGTTCCATCCCTAAAGGCCATCAATGTGAAGCCGACGGACTCCATAACCATCAAGATTCTCGGCCACGAGAAATCCGTACTCAACGAAATGCATTTGGCCGTGATCGAAGGCCGCCGCGCAATCGCCCCTCCACAGCTCCCAACAATCCAAGTTGCCCCGGACAGCACCCCCATGGCTGCCACGTGTATTTTCATTGAAGCACGGCAAAAGGACCTACGCGCAACGCAACGCCGATACGCCGCCGCTGAACGGTCCGTGCTAGAAAAAGCAACGGCTTACCTAGAAGCACAGGAGCAGCTTGAGAACGACCCCACAAACTTGATTGCCGAATTGGCATCACTTTCATCGCAAACAATCGACTATGCAACAGCGAGTCAATCCCTAGCGGATGCCAAGCGGAGCCTCGAACTTTCCCAGTCACAGCACGCCGACAGCGTCAGGAACTTGGAAGCCGCCATGGCTCAGGTGTACATAAACAAGCTCACCTATGAAGCGGCTAACAAAGGGGATCGCAATGCAGTGCTCGCAAGTGCCGTCATCGCAAAGAAGCAAAACATCATCGACGGCGCTGAGATCACCCTGAAGGAAACGACGGACATTGACGCCAGAAACAACCTCAAGGAAGCCATCAACAAGCGCAAGGATATCATATTCGACATTCAAAAAATTGTTGCCAGTGCCACAAGCGGGCAAAGGTCGGATGTGAAAGACTACGACGATAACGTGAAGCACTTCACAGAATCCGTGCTTCTCCAACAGACTCGGTTTGATTCGTTAGGAGTAGGCGCGGATCGAACCATCACTTCGAAGTATCGGGAGTTGCGGACAAAACTTGGAGCGTTTGAACAGGCTGCGCGCGAAGCGGGGATGCGAAACCCTCCGGGGCTGCCGCCTTTTGCGGGCCTATCGATCAATATGGGTAGCACGCTGGCCAGGCAAGCCAGCGACCTTCGTAGGCTTAGGCATGCCCAGGTCTCCGCCATTGCCCCCACCGCAAGTGCCCTGCGTAGCGCAAGGCACCTTGCTTTGACCGAGCAAATGAGACTGGTCACACTCTCAGACAACTTGCTCGGGCACAAGGCCAGGGGTGCACAACAGGCAGCCGATGCGGTCGCCAAGATTGGCCATCCGGACAAAGATGCCATAGTCGCCTCACTCCAAGAAATGCGTAGGGAGTTTGGCTTCTACCAAAAGTTCTGTGCTTCATTGGACAAGAACGGTGAACGCGGCGTTGAAGTGGCCGAGTTTCTAGCTACGAATAGAAAGGGGAAAGAATGGATGGGCGGTATGGTGGGCAAGCTCCGCACGATTGCAGGCCCGGTATCCAAGTCGCTCGACGCGGCCGACAAAACGGCCAAAATAGCAGAGTTAGCCCTAATCCTGGAGAAGGGGAACGAGCGCGACACCCTCAACGCAATGGCCACCTTCTTCGACCTGGCGAGCTCGGCTCCAGGCTTTGGCGGGTTGCTCGGAAAAACGCTGCAAGCTGGCAAAGCCGCGGCCCTGAAGGCGGATGCCCTTGTGAAAAAAGTGACCACAACCGCTATCCAGCGCGAGTCGCGGCTGCTTTATGACCGGGCGGAAGCGAAGCTCTACCGAAAGAGTGAAATCCACGCAATCACCAATAGAACAGTCACGGAGGAGCTAGTGCTAGCAGTTCAACTCAGACGACTGCAGCATTTGCTGAAGCAGTAAGGCACGCATCGCCCAACGGCAGGGCGATTTGCGCCTGTACAAGTACCGTGTCGGAACAACTTCCACGGCGGGATACTCGACATCCGTCCCAAATCAAACCTGCCTCGACAACTTTAGGGTGCCCACCTTGAAGGGTTCTTTCTCGGTAACAGTTGTCAATAAATGGGCAAGCCTTCGAAGAGCTGCTCACCTATGCCATCGACACAGCCCCCATTTTCTACCTCCTGCTGTTTGTTGATCTGGCAATCCTTTCGGGTTTGGGCTTGATTGGCGTGCCGCCCAAAGCGATCTGGTCCAATTGGGCGGTATTCACCGACGCACAACGGTTCCATCCTATCGGGCCTTAACGGTTCCTGGTGAACCTCAACTCACTGGAGTTCACAACCTTCCAGACCCCGCGTCCAATGGTCAAGAACTGGGCGATTCCTTGGTTTTTCGACCAACCATGCACCGAATTCTGGCAACCCAAAGCACGTCGAACCCCACATCGACCCTGTCCGCGGACCCGCTCCTTAACAAGCCGCACACCTAAAGACACCTTCATGTCAAAGCGGTGGGGCTCCTACACG
>JARGOW010000087.1:2905-7312 GCA_029212955.1 Planctomycetota bacterium
CCCCCCACCGCTGTTCCAGGGTTCGGGCTACAATTTCTGGCATGGAGCTTCCGGATATGGATCCCAATAAACGCCCGCGGTACGAAAGTGCCCAGAAGCCACTGAAGTGCCCCGCCTGCGCGGAGCCCACGGTGGCCACGGTCGTCTATGGCCTGATCGATCCTGAGGGATGGGAGAAGTTGCGCAAGAAGGGGCACTATGTGAGTGGTGGGTGCTGCGTATCGGATGACAACCCCACATGGAGCTGCTCGTCCTGCCACGTGGATATCCACCGCCCCTTTCACGGCTCCTAGGCTTACCGAGCTCCGCTCTAGGCGCAAACCGGTGTACCGAAATCGGAATCGGTTTTGCAGGCCCCCCATTGCCAAGGAACCCCATAAACTGGATCCATGGATCCGATCTCCGTCACGCAGCTGCTTCAACGTATCGATGACGGCGAAGAAGCCGCGCGAGAGCAGCTAGCCGGCGAGGTCTATGGGGAACTGCACCGTATGGCTTGCAGATACTTGTCCCAGGAGCGCGTGGATCACACGCTGCAGCCCACCGCATTGGTGAGCGAGCTCTACCTGGGTTTGTTCCGAGAGAACACCCCGCTCAAACTCAAGGACCGCAACCATCTGTTGACCACGGCCGCCCGGGCCATGCGCCGGCTATTGATCGATCACGCCAGATCCAAGAATAGCGCCAAGCGCGGCGGCGGCGCCGATCGAGTGGACTTGGATCACATCATGGATTTCTACGAAGAAAGGGGCGTGGAGATGTTGGAGCTCGACGAGGCTCTCACCCGCCTGTCCGCCATGGACCCCAACCTGGCCCAAGTGGTCGAATTGAGATTCTTCGCGGGGCGCACCAACGCTCAAACTGCGGAGATTATGGGCCTCTCGGAACGCTCCATTGAGCGGGCCTGGTCCACAGCAAGGGCTTGGCTGCGCAATCAGCTGTCGGCCGATTCCGGTGAATCCCCGGGCGGATCACAATTTTCCTAAGTTCGGTGTCGGTGCTCCACCGGCCAATCCGCATTCAATGGTAGACATGGACCCCCATCAATGGAAACGCGTCCGGGAGCTGTTCGAAGCTTGCCTGGATGAACCGGAATCGCAACAAGGCGCGTTCCTCGATGCTGCCGATGCGCCCGTGGGCGTGATCGAAGAAGCCAAGTCCCTGCTGGAATCCTCCCGCCAAAACCTGTCGGCTTTCGAGCCCCCCACCCCGGCCCTGGAGTCCTTTCCGAATCTGGACCCCCTCGACATCACCAGGGGCACGACCATAGGGCATTACACGGTGGAAGGCAGAATCGGATCCGGCGGCATGGCCGACGTCTTCGTGGCCACCCAGGATCAACCCTCCCGCAAGGTCGCGATCAAGGTGATGCGCGGCCAGCTCTCGGAACGCGCGGTCAAGCGCTTCCAGTTCGAATCCGAGGTGCTCGGTCAGTTATCCCACCCTTCCATCGCCCAGGTATTCGATGCAGGTGAGGCCGAGCTTGCCGGTCGCCAAGTGCCTTTCATCGCCATGGAATACGTGGAAGGCGCAGAGGACGTGATTCACTATGCGCGTCGCAGCCAATTGGACCTGCGCGGCCGACTCGAGGTTTTCCTGGGTCTATCGGATGCCATCCGGTACGGCCACGAGAACGGGGTCCTGCACCGGGACATCAAACCTTCCAACCTGCTGATCTCCAAGGACGGGCAACCCAAGGTCATCGACTACGGAATCGCCCGTGCAGAAAACCAGCTCGATTCGGACCGCACCATGACCGGAGAAATCTTCGGCACGATCGGCTACATCGCGCCCGAGCGGTTGCGCAGCTCTCAACGTGCCGACACCCGTAGCGAGGTGTACTCCCTAGGTGTTGTCCTTTTTGAACTGGTCACCGGTAGGCCCCCAATGGACACGAAGGGTTTGTCCTTCGTGCAAGCCGTCGATCACATGGAACGCCAGGAACCACCCCGGGCTAGCAGCTTGGCCGCCGACGTGCCCGAAGGCATCGACTGGGTTTGCTTCAAGGCACTCGCCAATGACCGGGACCGGCGCTACTCCAGCGTGGCCGAATTGATCGAAGACATTCGCCGCTACCTGTCGGGCGAAACCGTTCTGGCCGGTGCGCCCAGTACCAGCTATCGCATGCGTTCCTGGCTTAGGCGCCACAGGGCCCTGGCCTCGCTAGTATTGCTGGGCCTGGTCGGTACGATCGCCACCATCGTGGGTACGAACATCGGCCTGCAGCGGGCGGAGACCAAGGCTGAGCTTGCCCGCACGCAAACCTTGCTCGCCGAAAAGGCCACCAAACGTGCGGAGCGCGAAACGGCGCGTGCAGAATCGGAAGCCGAACTGGCGAAGACTCAAACCCAGTTAGCGGAAGAGGCAACCCTCCTGGCCGAACGGGAGACCATCCGAGCGGAATCCGAAGCGAAGCGGGCCGAAACCGAAGCCACGGAAGCCAAACGTCAGGCCAGTGTCAGTGCCACGGTCCTCAACATCCTGGAGGAAACCCTCAAGAAGGCCAACGCAACCCACGGTGGAGTCGACGCCCGCGTGTCCGAAGTATTGGAAGCCATCGACGCCCGAGTGGACAAGGCCCTGGCCAACGAGCCCGAAATCGCGAACCGCATGGATTCCCTGCTCGCCACGGCGTACCTGGGTTCCAGGGACATTCCATCCGCCAGGCGGATTCTGGAGCGTGCCAGCGAGCGTCCGGAAACCGGAACCCGCTTCGATACCGAGTTGAAGGTGGCCGATGCCTATATCGATCAACTGACCGGACGACTGCCCGAGGCGGAGGAAAAAATGCGAGGTCTGGTGGAGCTCACCGCCAACGCGGATACCAAAGCTACCCGCACGATCCACCTGGACGCCACCCGCGGCCTGATCGCAATCCTGCTCTCCATGGGCAAGGCCAAGGACGCTCTCGCCGTGGTGCAAGCCGTCAACCCCGAGATCCGCTCCGGTGCTGGGCAACATGCGCGCACCGCCTTTCTTCGCATCGGCTGCGACGTCTATCGAATGAATGGTCAAATGGACAAGGCCATGGAGTCGGTCCAACAATCCATGGAATTGGCGCGGACGCCCCCCGAGGATTCCTATGAACTCATCACTGGGTTGCGTTCCGCTGGCGCCCTTGAACTGCAACGGGGTCGTACCAAGTCGGCGGGTACATTCCTGGAAGAAGCCGCCAGCAAATCCACCGAATTCCTGGGAGTCGACCACCCCGAAACCGCACTGACCGGCGTGGTGCTCAGCGAGGTCTACGTACGGCTGGCCCAATACGACCGCGCCATCGAGGAGTACGACCGCATCGAAGCACTGCCGGCTTTTGGAAAACTCACCCTGCGCAATCGAATCATGCAGGCGGATACGCGGGCTTATGTACTCGCCAACATGCACAAGAACGAGGAGGCCCTGGCGGCCGCGGAAAAGGCCGTTGGATTGCTGAACGCCTCCATCGCGGAGGGGGATCCCGTTCGCCTTTCCTGCCAAGCCATGCGCGCCCGGCTTTTGATTCAACTCGACCGGGTGGAGGAAGGCCTCTCCCTATTGGAAGAATTGAACCAACTCGCAACGCGGCTACACGGTCCCCACTCTCGAACGGCGGTTTCCATGCAGCAGGAGTTGACCCAGGGCTACAAAACACTGGGCAACTTCGAAAAGGTCATAAAGATCACAACCCAACAGATTGCGGACCTCTCCGACCGCATGGAACCGGATCAAACCCACCTCTGGAATGCACGCCAGCTACGCATTGAAGCCCTGGTGGAATTGGGTCGCTGGGACGAGGCACAAACCGCCATCGATGAACTCCGGACCCTGGTGGATTTAGAAAAGTCCCCCGGACGCAAGCTTCGCATCGACAAGCTGGAGGCCATCACCGCCGCCAAGCAATTGCCCCAATCCACCCCCACTCCCGGGGCATCCGCGGGTACGAACGAGGACGAAGACTAGATCCGCTCTCCGGTTTCCCCGGCTGGATCCCGGCGCTCCCCATGCAGTGCTCCTCGTGGGAACCCAAGGCCCGTCCCGCACGCAACCCCAATGGGATATCCAGCATCCCGGCACTTGGGCCGATAGTGGATGGTAACCCAGCCCCCATTCCCAGGGGCTCCAACCTGGATCCATCCCACGCGAACGACCATGAACCTGTTCTCAAAACCGCTGTTCCTCCTCCCCCTGCTCGCCGTTTCCTGCTCCGACTCCAGCGACCCGGCTGTGGAAGAACAGAACAACGAGGAGCTCACAAAGAAGGCTATGGTCGGGGACAAGGATGCCATGCAAGAGCTGGAAAAGAAGGTTGTGGAGGCCTCCAAACAGGTCAAAACAGACATCGAGGAAAATGCGTCCAAGGGCGATGAAAAAGCCCTCGTGGTCGCGGCCTGGATGAATGGCGGCTAAGAAAAAGTGCTGGAGCTCGCC
>JARGOW010000087.1:7322-9173 GCA_029212955.1 Planctomycetota bacterium
ACCCAGGCGCGCTTCGAAATTGGGCGCCACTACAATGCCATGGGCGGGGACAACCTACTTAAGGGTCGCGACTTGCTCATTCAAGCGGCGGAGGCTGGGCACCCTCGAGCCATGTTCCTGGTGGGCAAGCACTCCCTAAACGGGCTGACCGGGTTCGAAAAGGATGCCACGATTGGCCGTAGCTACCTGGAAAAGTCTGCGGAGGCCGGTGAAGCCGAAGCGGCCTTCGTTCTGGGCGTCTCCCTGCGCTATGGGTTTGAACTGAAGGAGGACAAAGCCAAGGCCCTCGAATACTACAAGCAAGCGGACGAGGGCGGATTCAGGGACCCGGGCGGCGAACTAGAATCGCTGACCGAGGAATTGGCCGAATAAGGCCATGCTCCCCGCGACGCGGGACGTGCACACAAACCGAAATCAATCGCGCGCAGTGGCTCCGGCCCACTGCGCGCATTGCTTTTAATCCTGCGTCTACCCATCCCGAAACCCGGTGACCGGTGGCCAGACGATCGATTTGCATTCCTCACCCTCGGCGCATTTGCAACACCCTAAGTGCAGACACACTTTTCCGACTTTATTGCAACACCGCTGAACGGGGCACACACGTTCACATCCGGTGCGCTGGGAACCCCCAGGCAATCTACCCAAGTCCACACGCCATTCTGACATTCTGATTCGAGTCGTATTGAAAACAATCCCCCCGTGAGCCTCCTAGGAACGAATTCGCTTTATCGATTCCAGGTCTCCGGTCAGGGGAGCGTCCTCAAATGGCACGGTTCTGCAACATCGTCACTAGGGGGTCATGGGACGCGCAGCGATCGGCGATACCCCCGTAGGTCCAATCGGGCCCTTCCCGGGACTAGGTGTGTCTGCACAGCGGACCGGTAGTTCAAACACCAAGATCAAACACCACGCCGAACTCATGCTCAACGCTACAGCCCTGCTTGCCATTCTGCTCTTCACCCCGCCCGCGCTGGTGCAAGAGCCCACCGTGGAATCTGCCCCCGCGGACGAAATCACAAGCATCATGGACCTCCAAGAGGAGAGCGCCATGATCGCCAATTCCGTTCCCGCCTCGTACTCGCTCGGCAACATGGCCGCGATGCTGGGCGACACCACCGTGTCCTTCTACGGCTATGTCAAGGCAGACGTGGTGACCTCCACGGGCCAATTCAACTCCAACGACTTCGCAAAGAACGTCGTCCAGGGCGGATCCGACGACAGTCAATTCAGCATCCACGCCCGTCAAACCCGCCTTGGCTTCAAGGTCAAAGGCCCCGACGGTGGCGACATCAAGACATCCGCTCGCTTCGAGATGGATTTCTTCAGCGGCGCCGCTGCCAACAGTAGCAACCCCCGCATGCGCCACGCCTACGTGAACCTGGCCTTCACCGAAGCCAATTCGAGTCTGCTCATTGGGCAGACCTCCGACGTGGTTTCCCCCCTGACCACTCCCACGGTCAACTACAACGTGCTCTGGTGGAGTGGTGACATGGGTTTCCGCCGCAACCAGGTGCGTTACACCAAAAAGTTCGCCATGGGCGACGACAGCTCCCTGACCGCCATCGCCGCCCTCACCCGCTCCATCGGCGGCGAGGACACCGGCAACCCGGGCTATCAAGGTCGACTGGCCTACACCTTTGCCGGCATGGGTGAGAAACCCTCCACCGTGGGTCTCTCCGCACACTCCGCGCGCATCGCCGCCGGCGGTGAAAGCGATTCCGTTGCCCTGGATTTGACCCTGCCCATCAACAAGAAAACCACACTCAAGGGCGAGTTCTTCAGTGGCAACAACCTGGCCCAATACCTGGGCGGAGCCGGGCAAAACGGCGCCGCTGGCGCTGACTTGGAAGG
>JARGOW010000087.1:9183-10061 GCA_029212955.1 Planctomycetota bacterium
CGCGACTGCACCTGTCCGTCTACCGGTACCAGGCTCGCACAGCCCCCTTGGCGGCCGGTCACCGAGTCGACTCGAAGGTGGACGCAGACCTGGCCGCAGCGGAGGGACGCTACTGGCTCGCCGTCTCCCACACGGCGAACGCAAAGACCACCGTCAACGTGGGCTATGGC
This sequence comes from Planctomycetota bacterium, assembly GCA_029212955.1. Lineage (GTDB taxonomy): Bacteria > Planctomycetota > UBA1135 > UBA1135 > NORP259. The sequence goes on from JARGOW010000087.1 coordinate 9,354, forward strand.
ATGGATGACGCCGAAGACGACGACTTGGCTGCCAACGGAATCACCGAAAACTCCACCCTGTTTGTCAACGTGATGCACGCTCTGAACTCCGCCACGTCGCTAGGTTTCGAGGTCGGCCAACACGACACCGGATATAAGGGCGCAGCCGATGAGGACGCCACACGCGTTCAATTCTCCGCCACCTTCTCCTTCTAATCACACCGCACACCCTCCACCCGAACAAACACATGAAACTCAAGTACCCCACCGCAATCCTTGCGGCCCTTGCCCTGACCTTTTCTATGGGTCACTCCACCGACACCACCGAAACGGTCAAGGTTGGACTCAACTACCCCGAAACCGGTCCCTACTCCGTGCAGGGTCTGGACCAATTCCGCGCAGCGACCCTCGCTATCGAGGAGATCAACGCCGCTGGCGGCGTTCTAGGTAAGCAGGTCGAACTCGTCACCCGTGACTCTAAGTCCAACTCCAAGTTGGCTGTGAAGAACGTGGAAGAACTGATCGATAGCGAAGGCGCCAAAATGGTCTTCGGTGGATCCTCTAGCGGCGTTGCTATCGCAGCTGGCAAGGTCTGTCAGGAGCGTGAAGTGCCCTTCTTCGGAACCCTGACCTATTCCACCGCAACCACGGGCAAGGCGGGAAACCGTTTCACCTTCCGTGAATGCTACAACGCCTACGCCGGCGCTAAAGTCCTTGCCGACTATATGA
>JARGOW010000088.1 GCA_029212955.1 Planctomycetota bacterium
GAGCTCTGCTCCATGCAGAGCAGCAAGGTTTCAAAATCGTGCTCAATCAGCAGCTTTTTGATGGCGCGCTTGGCGCTGCGAGCCATCCAATCGTCCTTGCCAGAGACTTCTTTCCAGTCGTCGGGAGCCAGTGCCAAGGCTTCGTCCAGACGTCCGAGTTTTTCGAGTAGGGAAAGTCGCGCCGTGCGCGCACGTAGATGGCCGGGTCCTTTTCGAGCACGGATTCGCAAACGACCAGGGCGGCTTTTAGGTTGAGGGAAAGGTTTCCCAGCTCGCCCATGCGATAGGAAAGTTGCTGCATGTCCGCTTCCATGAGCGTGTCGGGGAAGGCTTCGGTGAAGTACTCGGTGAGTGCGTCGCCCAGGGGCTCCTTGGTCTCGGACATCATTTGGATCATGAAGCCGGAGCGGGCCGTGGCCTTGATGCGGGGTAGGGCACTGCGCAGGGCGGAAGTCCGTTGATCCTCGGGCAAGAGCATGATGACAGGACCGAGGCCCCAGCCCCAGCCCAGGTCGTCCTTGGCGTCGATCAGGTCGCGCAGGTCCTCATCGGAGATCAGGGGCTCGTCGAACTTGTTCTGCAAGTTGGGCAGCATCTGCAGCAGGGCTTGGCCCTTTTCGGGATCCTCCGTGGCTTTGTTGGCCAACAGCAGGCAGATGCCACGGAATTCCTTGGGCCCTAGGATGGTTTCCAGCTCTTCCAGGACGGGGCCCAGCCGCCAGGAGTTAGCTCCACTTTCGAACATGGCCAGCAACCATTGGCGGCCGAACCGCAGGCTCAGGTCCGCGTTCTTGATGTGCATGGACGCGGACATCAGGGATTGCACCTGGGCTTCGCTGGCGTCCTTGGGGATTTGGGTTCGGCCCAACAACACGGCGGCGTCGGCCGTCTTTCCGTCGATGATGAGTGGCAGGATTAGTCGCATGGTTTCTTCGATAGAAACCTGCTTGGGCAATTCCTCTTCCGCGCCCTGGCCCACTTGGAAGCGTAGGGGGCCGGTTTCTTCCTCGGAGCGGGAGGTGGCGTCGAGCAACACCCGTGCCGAGGCCACATATCCGCCGTTCAAGCGCTTGCGGACCAGGTCCGGCAGCAGTTCCTCGTCCTCGGGGAAGAGGTCGTCGAGCAGGGCCAGGTCCATTTGGTGAGCAACCTGGGGCACATCGAAAGTGAAGGCCAAGCGACGTACGAAATCCGCGCGGTGGAAGGAACGGGGGAAGCGGCTAAGGGTTTCCTTTGGTGTTTCCTTGTCGGATTCCTCCGCCTCGACCGGGGCCGCACTGGCCGCCAGGTCTGCGAGCTCCTGTTCGAGCTCTTCCAGGACGATGGTCTGTTGTTGACGGGCCAGTGCTTGGCCTTGTTCTTTGGACAGCACGGACACCACGCCTGTTACATTCCGTGTGAAGTAGCGATCGAAGTCGTCGACGTTGCGCGCGCCCCACCAGCTCCGCGATCCACTTTGGGTGGTGGATTTTTCGGCTTTGGTGGAGGAGCTTGGTTGGCGCGAGAGCTGTAGCTCAGTTCCGCGGATGTACAGGTCCGAAGCGGTGTCGTTGTGGCCCACGCGCTCGTGCATTTCGGCGATCTTGACCAGCAGGCCCGCGCTTGTTGGTTCGGAAACCAGCACCCGTTGGTAGGTTTTGAGGGCTTCTTCCGGGTAGTCGGCGGACTCGAAGATCTCACCGGTCTGGCGGTCGAAGGCTCCCTGGTCGGGCAGGTCCGTGGCCATGCGGAAGGTGCGCAGGGCCGCATTGGGGTCATCCGCTTTGAGGAATACCTCACCCAGGTTCAGGAACACGTCGGGGGGCACGATTTCACCCAGGCCCACCAGGCGGCGACTGAACGCTAGGTGTTTCTTCTTGTCGCCACCGTCTCCGCGGTTCCACACGTCCTGGCTTCCCGCAGCCCGGTCCACCAGCTCGCGGAGGATCGAAGAACGTCGTTCGCCGGCGATGGAGAGGGAACTCTCGAGGGCGATCAAGACGCCCTTGTCATCGTCGGAGGCCTCGGCCAGGTCTGCCACCAATTGGTACAGGTAGGCCTTGTCGTTGCGGCCCGCGATGCGTTCCAAGGTGATGCGCTTGGCCCAGCTCATGGTGGAGGCGGGGGCTTCCAGGTTGAGCAAGCCGTCGATGGCGATGGTGAATAGGTCGTCCTTTTCCGCGGTCTCGGCCAGGTGTTGGAAGATGCGGATGGCGCGTTGCGTATCTCCGGTTTCCTTGAGCAGGTTGCCCAGAAGGAGCCAGGACTCGATACGGTTGGGGTCCCCGGCGATACCCTTTTGGTAGGCCAGAATCGCGTCGTCGCGCAGGCCGGCCAGGGCAAGAACTCCTGCCTCGAATTCGGCCGCGTCGGTGCCTTCGCCTTCCAGATCCTTGAGTTGGCGCAGCACATCGCGCGCGTCCTCGGGTTTGCCGCGTTCCAACTGGCTCATGGCCAGTTGACGCAGATAGTCGGGCTTGCCCTCAGGATCGAGTTCGATCAGGTCTTCCACCGTGCGTTCGTAGTGGTAGAAGTCCGTGCACGAGAGGTAGACGCGGGCCTTTTCCTTGAGGGCGTCGATTTGGTCGCCACCCGAGGTGCGCAGGAATTCGTCGATGATCTCGGAGGCTGAAACCGGATCGCCGACCTTGGTGTACAGGCGCACGAGCAGGCCGGTTTCGCGTTCGTTGGCTGTTCCGGCCAGCAGTTTCTCTTCCAGATCGATGGCAATGTCGGCCAGGGACCCTAGGCGCGAGGCCACGGTCATCAACCGGTCCTCCACGTATCGTCGGCGGGAGAGGGCGTTGATGCGCGTCCACAGTTCCATCCAGGATTCGAGGGCCTTTTCCTCGTTGTCGACTTCGGAGTAGAGCCAGGCCAAGTGCATGGCCAGGTCCTCACCGGATTCGGCGGCACCACGGACGGCCACGACCCCCTCGAGAACTTCTACGGCCTTGTCCAGACGTCCCAGACGCTCCCAAGCTTCTGCCAGGTCCAGGCGGGCGGGTTCCTCGGGCGCGGCCAGCTCGGCCAGTTTTTCCAGGGCGGCTTCAGCCAGGTCCAATCGTCCACGTTCCTGGTGGAGCCCAAAGAGGGAAAGGCATGCGGCCAGGTGCCCGCGCCGGTTTTCGATGGAGCGTTCCGCAGCTTCGATGGCTAGGTCGTCCAAGCCCAGGTTGGAAAGAATCGAAAAACCAAGCAAGAGGGTCTGTTCATCGAACACTCCGGTTCCCTGGTCTTCGCCTTCGACAAAGCTGGACCATACGGCCTCGGCGGCGGCCTGGTCACCCCGTTCCAGGTGGAAGCGGCTGAGGCCTTCGCGCCAGGAAAGCCGTGTGGGCTCGGCGGCGATGCGCTCCTGGTAGGCGGCGATCATTTCGTCCGTGCGGTCATCCTCACGGTAGATCTCGATGAGCTTGCGCTGGGTGGCTTCGGCCAGGTCGGCGGTCTTACCGATCAAGGTTTCATCGGTATTGCCGGCGGTATCGAACAGTGCGATGGCCTCGTCGATACGGCCCTCTTCGCGCAACAGTTCCACCCAGACCGAGCGCGCTTCATGGGTCAGTTCACCGGCAGCCTGGGCTTCCGCAAAACGCGCGATCAAGTCGGCGATTTTGTCATCCAAGCGGTAGGATTCGACCAGCAAGGTCATGGCGTAGTTGCGGTCGCGGCCGAGCTTGGCCGCCTTTGTGGCATTCCAACTGTGATCCTGGGCCTTTTCTCCATCCTCGGCTTGAATGGCCCATTCGGCCATGCGCGCCTCCTGGCGGAAAATGGAAGTGTCGCGCATCTTGCCCTGCACGCTTTCGTCCACCACGTAGAGCTCGAGGGCTTTTTCGGGGGCGTCCAGAAGTCCGAGCACGATGGCGGCGCGGCGCTTCATGGCGTCATTCCGATCCGCAGCAAACTCCGAAAGTGCGCTGCCTTGCTTGTCACCCTTCTCCCTGGAGAAGAACGCCAAACGCAACCGGATCCTGTCGATCAGTGCGTCGGTTGCTGCATCGGGCTCCGGATTCTCCTCCTGGAGCTGCTCGAGCAAGGCCTTGTAGGCCTTGCGCGCCGTGGCCGTGCGGCCGCGTGCATCCATGAGGCTGGCCAATTCGTACCGTCCCCGCACGGAGTTGTTGGCTTCCACCAGTTTTTCGAAGTGTTCGCCGGCGTCCTTAAAAAGTCCCACGCGGCGCAGTACGGAACCCGTGATCCAATAAGCGCTAAGACTGCGCTCGCTGGCTTGGATGTCCTTTGCAATGCTTCCAAGTCCATGGGGGTTGGGGACGGAGCCTTCGAAGGGGGAGTCCGATTCCAGCGTGAGATCCCCCGCTTTTTTGAGTTCCCCGCTGATGATCGATTCGAGTGCCTCGATCAGGAGAGCAGCTTCTCCGTATTCGATTTGCACCGCGTGTAGGAGGGACGTCACGTCCGCGGCCTCGCCCAGGGAAAGGGCTTCTTCCATGAGGGCCATCAGCTCGGGGGAAAGCTCCGTGGCCTTAGGCTCTTGCTCCCTCGGCTTATCCGGCCTGGAATCCTTGGTTGTGGGAATCGGTTTCGCTGCAGGCTTGGCGGGTGCTGCCGCGACGGCGGGGGCCATCAAGCGCACGGCCTGCACGGGGGTGGAGTTTCCAGACTGCAAGGCCCGGGCGCTGTCCGTGGCCCCCATGAAAAAGAGCACGCCAACGAGGGAGCCCATTCGCATGGGACTCCATTCTTTCGGATTCAGATTCATCACGCTTGGTCTCCTGCGACGCTGGAGCGTCCGCGGCCAAAGAGGCCGTTCACAAGGCGGCGGTTTAGGATTTCGATCAAGTAAGCGCCCAGGGCGAGCAAGAGAGCCAAGGGCCAAAGGGCCCGTCGGCGTAGGGGTGCATCACCGCCACCGGTGCTCGGCAGTTCTGGACTTTCCAGGTTGGCCTGGGACAGGGCACCGTGTACGCCGCCGGTCTGTTGGGCGAGCAGGGCCAGATCCAGGTCCCGGGTGGGATCCACAGCGAACTCACGGGACACATCGGAAAAAGCGGGGGAGACCGCCAATCCTTTGAGTCCTGCGGCGCCGGTTAGGTCGCCCACGTTCAAGCGCAGTTCCGTTGCCGGGTCCGCGAAAAACTCAGCCTCGAACCAACCGGGGGCCAATCGACGGAATGCGATGCCGCGGCCCTCGTCTGCCGGGCCACCGGCGATTTTGGCTCCGGGAAATGCGGGGCCCGAATCGCCGAAGCGCGAGCGCGCGGTGATGCGAATGCGCCAGTCATCGCGTTCGATGGTGAAGCGGAAGGGCTCCGAGTCCCTGGCGGTTTGCTCCAGGGCACGAGCCAGCATGGGGCCGTAACCGGGCCACTGTTGCCAGTCGGCGCTGGCCGGGCCCGTGGGCTCGGTGGTCAGGGTGGTCACGCGACCCAAGCCATTGTTCCAAGAGGCCAGGACCGGGTGCCCTTCGCCCTCGGTTTCGATGACCTTGTGGGCGCCGGGCTTGATGCTGGTTTCCACGTAAGCGCCGAGCTGGGGCAGTTCCGTGGAATCCACGTCGCCCCACCAGGCGGGACCGCCGCGGCCGGAAACCGTGTGGGGTCCTGGACGCAAGGCGGGCAGTTTGGCTGTTGTGGGTTGCTTGAGCAGGATCTCCGGCAGATTGAAGCGGTTGGGCACACCGTAAAAGCGACCCTTGCCCCAGTTGGCCAGGGTCACCAGGAATTCGGAGTGGGCCGCGCTGCCGATCAAGACGGTGGACACGTTGATGCCGTCCTCAGACATGTTGCGCAGGAGCGGTTCGAAGGCGCCGGTTTCCACGCCGCCGTCGGTCAGGATGAGCACGTGCTTGTAGCGCGTGCGCACGTTCTTAAGTCCATAAAAGGCCTCTTCGATGGCGGGCAGAATGACCGTGCCACCGCCCGCATTCAAGCGGTTCAAGGCGCGCTCGATTTCGATGGCGTTGGAAGCGGGTTGGATCGGAACGGCCCAGCGCTTGGCGCCATAGAATTCCACCAAACCCACCTTGTCGTGGGGCAGTAGACGGCGGATCGCCAGGCGTGAAACTTCCTTGGCGAGCTGAACGCGTTGGCCGCCCATGGAACCCGAGGTGTCGATGATGATCACCAGGGTGGTGGAGGGGTCGCGCTTCTCTTCCTTTTGCACGAACTCGATGGGCAGCAGGTCTTCGATGGGAGTCTTGTGCCAGCCGCCGGGGCCGAAGGCGCCGCTGCCGCCTGAGGCAAACAGGCCCGTGCCCGATTCGGTGACAGCGTTGGTGATGGCCTCGAGCGTATCGTTGGAAATGGCCGCAGCGGGCGTGTCGTCGAGCACGACCAGGTCGGTGCCCGCGAGACGATCTGGGGTCAGACCGCCATCGAGCATGTCGCTGGCCGCCACCTGGGTGAAGTTGAAGCCGGGGCCGACCAACTTGGAAAGGGCTTCGCTTCCACGCGCCATTCGTGAGCCCACGTAGAGCGCTTCCAGGGGCGGACCGATGGCCAGGGTGGTTGCAAGGGAGTCGTTCTCCGCGCGGCCCAGGTCGGATTCGCTCTCTAAACGCACGGTGATCGGCAGGAAGCCGGGGGCGGCGGGTTCGAACTGCAGGTTGGCCAGGGTGACCGAGGCGTCTTGCGTGCGTTCGAAGGATTCGCGGGCCAGTTCCTTGTCGCCGTCGATCAACACCAGGTCGAAGGAATCAGGGGCGTCGGCGATACTGGCCTGTAGGGTAAGGGTGGTGCCCACGCGCGGGCTGGCCAGGGACGAAGCCAGGGGAGCCAAGTCCACGATGCGCGCATCGACGCCGGGCGCGACTGCATTCCAGGTGTGCACGGGAATGCCGCGGCTCGATAGTTCAGCCACGGCCTGGCCCCAGCGGCGGTCGGTGGCCCGTCCATCGGAGATCAGGGTCACCGCGCCCGGGTAACCGGCGGGGATCGAGCGCGCGGCGCGCCACAGGCCATCGCCAAGGGGCGAGGCGCTGACGGCCTGGTCCGACCCCACCGAGACGGAGTGGAATTCCGTGTCATCACCCGCGGTCTCTTCCAAATGTGCCGCCATGGCGTCCGCGCGTTGCAGGGCACCGGCGTCCATGCTGGCGGAGCGATCGACCAGGAGTATTTGGTAGTTGGTGTCGTCGGACGTGAGGCTGGCGGGTTTGGCCAAGGCCACAACCACCAGGGCCAAAACCAGGCTGCGAAGCAGGGCGGTCTCTACGGCCTCCCGCCCGCGAACACGGCGGGGGAGGAACCAGATGGCAGGAATGGCCAGGCCTAAGAGCAGCCAAGCGGGTTCGAGGAAGGTGAAACTCATGGCATGCGCCCCGTGCGGAAGACGTGCCACTCGATAGCGAGCAGCAGTAGGGCAAGCAAAAGGAGAAGGGTGGGCAGGGCACTTCCGCCGCCCACTTGGATGTCACCGATGGCAACCGCCGGAATCGGTAGGGTGCTTTGGTTGGTGAGCACTCCGGGTTGGTAATACGAACCGGATGTGACCGGCGAAAGCAGGGACGCCACCGTGTCACCATAGGAGCCTGCTGCGGGGGGGACCGCGGCTGCGCCCGCGCTGGCAAAGGCTTGGCCGGCTGCATTCACCAGGCTTTCCGAGCTGGAAGCGGGCAGGGCATGTCCCGCCATGGCGAAGGGAACGACCGCCTGGGTCCCAGCCAACCAGCGGGCAGCAAACCCGACAAGTAAGGGGAAGGAGCGGCTTTCGATCAACTCGAAGGGCGGTGCGAAGAGCGCGGCGTCGCACCAGAGTGCGGGACCGGCTTCGCCGCGTTCGGCGAAGGTGATCGGGTCCAGGGGTGCGTTGGCTTCCTGCTTTCCCGTGTTACGTTCGATTCCAGCCAGGTCCAGGCTGGCGAAGATGGGGGCGAAGGATCCGCCCTCGGAGGTGGCGACCATGGAGGCTTCCAGGTCGCTGCGTGGGGCCAACGTCCAGGTGGCGTTGGACGTACCGGCCAGGTTGGCCGCGCTACCAATGGCGACGGCGGCTTCTCCCTTAGGGGCGGCGAATAGACCCGGGTCGGCGGCTACGGCGGCGGCGAAGGCATCGGGCGCATCGGCTCCCAGCCAGACGCCTATGGCACCGCGCCCGGTGGGCACGGCCAATTCCGCCCGGTCGTCCAGGCTCAAGGCGTAGGCATGGGGTTCACCTGCAAGGGCGGAAATCACCGTCAAGGTTTCCGGCAATCCCTCCAGCATCAGGTTGCGCACCCACCAGCCACTGCCGCGCTTCAGCGCCGCGCTCTCGAAACGTACGTCTTCCAAGCCCTGGATCGAGGGGGCCGATTCATCCCCCGTCTCGATCCACAGGTCGATGGCGCCCCATTCACCGGAGGCGGCAGGGGCCATGCCGAAGGCGATAATCGAGTCGTCCCATGGGCCAGCGGGCTTGCGGTCGGTGGCCTCAATGGAGTCACTCACGGGCCCGTTCGATTTCCTGGGTTCTCCCGTGGGGGCGGATTCTATGTTGGCGCGAACGCGCTGGATGGTGAGTCGACCGTCGCTTGCCTGATTCAGTTCCGCGCGCAACTCGCCGGAGAGTACGGCTTCGCCGATCACATAGGCCGAGAGGGGTCGATCGTTCCAACGTGATTCGCGGGCAAGCCGCAGCAATTCGGTCGTGATGGTTTCCGGCGCGGAAGAAGGCACGAGCGATTCGGACCGGGCACCGAACAGTAGGTTGGCTTCACCCGGGGCCAGCAAAGTGCTGGGCGTGGCATCCGAGTAAATCAGCGTCGTGTGATCCCGGGGAAGCTCTTCAAGAAGTTCCTGGGTGAGTGCCAGGGCCTCGGGAAGGCAATCGCCGCGCGCCATGTCGGCGCTACCGTCCAGTAGGATCACGTAGTCCGAATCGCCTTCGCTTTGAAAGGACGGGCCGGCGATGCCCAGCAGCAAGAGCGCTAGGATCGCTAGTACGAACAGGTACGCGCGCGGGTGGCGGAAGCTCGCGGTGAGCTTGCGCGCCAAGGAATCTTCCACCGCCTGTTTCCAGAACAGGGTGGTGGGCACGATGACCTCGCGGTGCCGCACGCGCAGGCGATGCAGCGCGAACAGGGCTCCGGCCAAAACGGCCAGGCCTCCAGCGAAACCTAAGGGGGAAAGGAACTCCAGGTTCATACTTCGTACCGTCCGCCTTCAAAGAGGGTGGCGAGTTGATCGACGATGGGCTGGTCCACGTCCAGCTGCAGAAGGCCGCATTGGCGGCGCGTGGCGAAATCGGTCAGACCCGTTTCAAAGTGGTCGTAGGCCGAACGGTAGCGGTTCAAGAGTTCCGCGGTGATCGAGAGGTTTTGCGCATCGCCGGTTTCCGAGTCCACCAGGCGCAGGTCGCCCGACATGCGCACCGGATCCGGATCGCGGTCGCCCTTGCGCACCAGTTGCAACAGCAGGAGCTTGTGGCGCGTGCGGCCCAGTGCCTTGGTCATGGCCTCGATGCCAGCGGGATCGAAGAAGTCGGAGATGATCACGAGCAGGCCGTTGCGCAGGCGCATGCCTTCAAATTTCCGCAGGCTGTTCACCAGGTCCGTGGTGGCCGCGGGGCCGGAAGTTTCCGGGCCCAAACCCGAAAGCACCTTGGCGAAGGTCATGGTACGACCCGCACCCGATTGGGGGCGAATGGCCACCTTCACATCGTTCGAGAAGGGGAAGACCCCGACCGAATCGTGTTGTCCCAGGGCGATGGTCGCCAGGGCCATGGCCGCGCGCAACCCACCGTGGGCCCGGGGGGCCAGGGGTGTTTCTCCGCCCGGAGGGCCGGTGGCCTCGGGCGTGTAGGCGCTGGCCGACAGGTCGGGCATCAGGTACACGGGCAGGTCTTCCATCTCCTCGAAGAGGCGCAGGAATACCCGACCCAAACGCCGGTCATCGCCGGGCGTGTACGGACGGAAGTCACGGAATTCGATGCCGTGGCCCATGGCCTTCGAGCGCTGCTCCGCGAAGCGTCCGCCCATGGGCACGCGACCCGCCACCAGCCGTAGCCAGTGTAGGGACTCCATGAATTTCGGATCGAAGAGTTCTTCGAAGGCGAGGGCTGCCATGGCTTAGACCGTTGCTTTCAGCTTGCCCACGACGGCGGCGATCACCTTGTCGGCGTTCACGTTGTCGCTC
>JARGOW010000089.1 GCA_029212955.1 Planctomycetota bacterium
GGCTCCCATGGCGAACTCGCCGCCCACCGCCTCGGCGGCTTGAACGGCCGCTTCGATGTCTTCCACCAACAAGTAGGGCCGAACGATGGGAACATCGTGTTTGGCCATGGAAGCGCGTACTCCGATCATTCCGCCACCGCGCAGGTTCGCCACCCGGGCATTTCCGAGCATGGCATCGGGGTCGCCAAAGCGGACATCGTGTACTTTGGAAAGCGCTGCGCAGGTGGCATCCACATCGGAGCTGACGATTTCAAGGTACTGGACCGTCATTCCAGCCGCTTCCGCTTCAACCCGCGTATCCATATGGGCGGGAGGCGGTGAGGTTTTCACGGTGAGCGAGCTATTGCAGGAGCTCAAGTGCAGGGCTAGGCCGAGCAGGGCCATCGGCAGGAGTGTGGGCTTTCTTTGGGTGGTCATAGTTGCAGCATACAAGCTCGACCCATGGATGGGGATGGCCGATGCTGGGGCCCCTTAAAGAGCGCGAACCGGGAGCCCCGGGGCATGGCACCATTGGGGCCGTTGCGAGGACTTGGGATCCAGGGGAGGGGGGAGCGCGCCGAATGGGAGGATCCGGGTGACAGCGTCGAAAAGTGAAAATCTGGCGAGCCCGTGTCGGCGCCATGGAAGACCCCCACACGGCGCTGTGTTAGCATGTTCGAAGTGCGCGGACCCCCGGGTTGCGCGGGGAATCAGCCCCTAGCACCCTGAGCGATACCCACAGCAGAATGAGAAGCATGAAACCCCGCGGCACCGCCCTTCAAGAAAAACTGCGCGCTCTCCGCCTGGAGTTCGAGGCCGGGCCCACTCCCGCAGAGGACATCCAGGTTCTCGACGACAACGTGCTGGCCATGCAGCGGGGCGGTTTTGCGGAGCGCGCCATTCAGAGCGGGGTGCGGGCGCCGGACTTCAGCATGCAAAGCACATGCGGAAGCATTTTGACCCTTGGCGACCTTTTGCAAAAAGGGCCCGTCGTGCTCACCTGGTTTCGGGGCAACTGGTGACCGTACTGCATCGTAGAGCTGGAAGCTCTGCACGAAATCTACGGTGAGCTGAAGTCCATGGGAGCCCAACTGTTTGGAGTATGCCCGCAGCGCTTTGAGCACAATGCGAGCCTGAAGTCCGAGCTGGGATTGGCATTCGAGCTACTGCACGACGCGAACAATAGGACAGGGGAGGACTATGGCCTCGTATTCGATACCCCGGAACCTGTCCGGGAGGTAGAGATGCGTTTGGGCCTCGACCTGCCGCACCACAACGGTACCAACGATTGGCGGCTCTCCATGCCCGCGCGCATCATCATAGGCACCGATGGGGTCGTGCACTCATCGACCGTGCAGCTCGATCACGCCAGTCGACCCGAACCAGAGCAGACGCTCGAACTCATTCGGGCGCTCATTGGCTAGGGTTCAAAACGGGCTGCGGCGACCTTCCCAGATAGCGCGAAGCACTTTTCGGATTCCGAACTCTCAAGTTCTGCTGTGGATCGACCGCAGGAGAGTGCCAGCCATTCTGCCAAGCCCTTAGGGTTGCCTTGTAGCCCATTGGGCTGCCAGGTCGCTGGGGGGATCTCTGCTGGGAAGCGAGACCGCTAATCCGAACCTGACTGGCTAGAGGCCTGCATACGCGAGTATGGCAGCTCTGCGCTTCTTCAGCTCCGATTCGAGCTTCTTGGCGGCGGTTGCACTTGATTTGGCGTCCCCAGTTGCGATTGAAGCACGGAATGCCTCTAGAACCTTCTGGAGTTTGGTGTCGCTGGAAGATCCGTCCAGCAGGTAGGACACAATCAGGCCGGCCTCGTTGTAGAGGCGTCTGGTCCCTTCGTTATCCGCAAGGGAGGCCTCGAATGTGAATACGGAGTCGAGCTCGCGCAACCCGCCATTCTGCTTGAGCTCATCAAAAGCGAATGAGCGAAGCTTCCATAGATCCGATTCGTCCTGGGATTCCGGGTTTGGGAGGAATCGCTCCACGTAGGACGCCGCTCCGTAGCGCAGCCAGCGCGGAATCAGTTTCTCTGCCCAAAAGTGTTCGCCGTACGCCGCAAAATCCGTGTCGGCTTTCGTGTGGATCACCATATACAGTCCCACGGCATGCCAGGAGGGATCGATGCCTTCAACGAAGCTCTGTGCGGCAGCCCAGCGAATCCAATAGGGACCCCAGGGGGAAACCCCGGGGTCGTCCGCTTCCCAGTAGCTGACTCCGATCCCATCGAACTTTGCGGGTGCTCGCGATTCGTCGATTGCGGCATCCGCGAAGTAGGCCCCGTGCAGTGACGCGAGCCCTGCCACGTCGACCATCACCCCACCGGAAAAGTTGTACTCCTCGAGGCTGCTAAGGACCATAACCTCGGGCATGACGGTGCTTGGCCAAACAGGCGCATGAGATGGGCGTGGGTTTGGTCCGCATGCCAACGGGCCGCATTGGCGTAGTTCCACGAGCAGGTGGTAGAGACTTCAAAGTACTGCCCGGTCAGATGCCACATCTGTTCAAACTTGGAGTGATACTTGTCCGCGGCCTCCAAAGGAAGCCACTCCTCCCCGCACTTCCACAACAGGCCCGACCACTTGTCCGTGTCCTCCGGGGCGATCCAGCTGGTGTCGTCGGCACGGAATTGGTAGCCCGCCGTTTCCCATTCCGCCACTTGCTTTGCGTATGCCAGGTCCTCCGGGTGCATCCAGGTACCTGCGTCGTCCTGGACCCATCCCATTTGATGGAAAGGCAGTTCCGCCTTGGGCACGAACCGGTCTTCGAATGGGACGAGGCCCTTCGCTTTCATGCGCTTGAGTTCTTCGCGTTTGTAGCGCGAAAGTTTGACGTAGCTCTCGAACCAACGCCCGGCGTAGCGCTGGTGGCGCAGGGCTTTGCGCGCCTGCTCATGATCGGTATCCAACTCAATGACACGTTGGTACACGCGCTTGGCATGCTCGGCCTTGGATGCTTTTTGATAGCTCGCTGCTAGCTTGAGCAGCCGTTCGATATCGTCGCCAGCCGCCTGGATCTCCTTTTCCACGTCATCGTTCTGGGCGATGACCGAAAGTACCTGCACGCGGGGGCTTGGAAGCATGGGCGTCCAATGGGGAGTGGCCGCGAGGCTCAGAAGGGCGATGATGCTCATGGTTCTTGGATGGTCCGGTCGGAAGGGCAGGGACTCGGCGCCGGCGACTTCCGATTCTATGCTACGCTTCAAAAATCGGTGTAGTACCATTCATGGAGAAATTGGCACCCAGCTCCTCATTCCGATAAAGCTGCCATTTCACCACGGAACCCAACGGTACTACCTGGCCACTTCCGATGGGCCCCTTGCATCCCCCAATATCAAGCTAGTCCCACGCTGTGGAGCCTGCTCACCCCCTCAATCGCAATGGAAGAATCGAACGGTAAGAAAGAGGGCGCTGACGCTCAGAAGCAAGGCCCGGACAACCAAGATCATTCGATTCTAGAACTGCTCGAAGCGAAGACGGGTGAGTCCCCGAGAATCAGCCTGCGGGACGAGGACTCCGCTGCGGCCTCATCCCCGGTGATCGACCCAAGCTCCAAGGAAAAGTTGTCCATCCCCAAGGGGCGTGGCAACTACCAATTCATGGGAGAGATCGCCCGTGGTGGTATGGGAATCATTCTCAAGGGGCATGACACCGATCTCGGACGCGACATCGCGGTCAAGGTATTGGCCAAGAAACTCTGCGACCGCACCGACGTGGTGCAGCGCTTTGTCGAGGAGGCCCAAATCGGTGGACAGCTCCAGCATCCCGGGATCGTGCCGGTGTACGAGCTCGGAATGATGGAGGACGAGCGCCCCTACTTCACGATGAAACTGGTCAAGGGGCGGACCCTGGCCGCGCTGTTCGCACAGCGCGAAACTCCAAACTCCAATCGTGGCAAGTTGATCGATGTGTTCGAGTCCATGTGCCAGACCATGGCCTACGCGCATTCCCGGGGGGTTCTGCACAGGGACCTGAAGCCCGCGAACATCATGGTGGGCGCGTTTGGTGAGGTGCAGGTCGTTGACTGGGGGCTTGCAAAGGTACTCGTTCGTGGGGGCGTGGCCGATGAAAAGCGTTCGCGCGAAGCGCAATCCCACATGACCATACTGGAAACGGTGCGCAGTGAAGGCAACGCCGATGGCTCCCAGTCCTTGGTGGGTTCGGTGCTCGGCACCCCCGCGTACATGCCTCCCGAGCAAGCACGGGGCCAGGTCGATCGCCTCGACGAACGCTCCGATGTGTTCGCACTCGGCGCCATCCTCTGTGAAATCCTGACCGGGTCACCGCCCTATATTGGCGAGTTCGATGAGGTGATTGCTGCTGCTGCTCAGGCGGAGTTGGATGGCGCGTACAAGCGGTTGGATCAATGCGACGCGGACCCGGTGATGGTCAAAGCTGCCAAGCAGTGCCTGGTAGCGGCGCCAGCCGCCCGCCCTGCGGACGCGGGGGTGCTGGCCGAACTCATTCACAACTACGTGGTATCGAATGAAGAGCGTGCGCACCAAGCGAATGTGGAAGCGGCGGAGGCCCGCGTGCGCGCCGAAGAAGACCGGCGCGCGCGAAAGTTGACGCTCGCCCTTGGAGCCGCGGTGGTCGCTGCGGTTTTGATCGGTGGCGGAGGCTGGATGTGGGTGCAAAACGAACGCGCTGGTCGGGATCGCGAGGTGGCTGCCCAGCGGCAAGAGGCTGCGGAACGGGACGCGGCCCTGGGCCTCGAAATCAATACGGCTCTCAATGAGGCCGCGGTCTTCAAAGGGGGCGCCCATTGGGAAGAGGCGATCTCCGCGGCGGAACGTGCGCGTTTGTTGGCAGAAGCCGGTGGCGCCAGCGCTCAACTAAAGGAGTCGGTCCATGCGACTCTTGCTGACCTGCGCGGAGAGTTGGGTGTGGCTCAGCAAGCATTGGAGCAGGAACGGGATACCCAACGATTGCTTGCCAAGCTACGGGAGGCGTCCCGGCCCACGGTGGATGAGGCCAACGTGGACCAAGCCACCGCACTCCATAGTGCATTCTTGGCCCACGGCATCGATCTCAAAGCAGGCGATCTAGAATCTGCAGCGGGTACACTTATGGAACGCGGGCGACCTTCCGAATTCGCGCTGATCCTGGATACCTGGGGCGATGTGCTGCGCGCGGGCGGGGACGAAGATGGCGCGCTACGCTTGCTTGAAATCGCGCACACTGTCGACCCTGACCCCGACCGGGCCCACCTGCGCGAGGCGATGGCCTCCCGGGATGTGGACGAGTTGCGCTACCTGGCGCAAGGCGATTTCACAAGCCAGCCCGGCAACACATTCGCGCTGCTTGCGAATTCCCTTGACCGGCTTGGAGAGAAGGAACTTTCGCTCTCCGTGTATCGGCGAGGGCTGAAGGTCCAGTTGCATTATATGCTCGGCAGTAAGCTCACGCCGGGGGATGTGGGACGCGGACCCGATGTCGAAATGCAGGAGGCGTCCCAGCACTTGCGAGCTGCGATCGCGCTCGAACCTACGACGGCCTGGGCGTACCACTACCTGGCGAGATTGCAAAGCAAGCTGGGCCACTATGAGAGAGCCCTCGAAGAGCACGACAAGGCCCTCGAGTTGGAACCGGACCTTCCCGAGTTTTGGTTCCGAAAGGCCCAGGACCTGCGCGAATTGAAGCGCTACAAAGAAGCGCGGGTTCTCTTCGAGCGCTGTGTGGCATTCAAAGGCGATTCATGGGCTATTGGCTGGGGCCATCACGCATTAGCGATAGATGCAGCCCGGAACCACGACTATGAACGCACTCTTGAGCAAGCTCGACTCGCCTTGGAATCTGGCGCAAGTCGCGGACAAACCGTGCGAGTGTGGATGCTGGCTCCTTTCACTTTGGTCGCAGCTGGAAGAGGGGACCAAGCGGCACTCTCCGAAGCGCGGAAAATCTTTGAGCTCGAGTTCGGGAATTTTACGCACGCGCATGATGACTACTCGCACGCTCTAGTAAGAGCTTCAAAGCAAGCGGGCTTCGCGTTCCCGGAGATGGCAGGATCGCCGGAAGCGGATCGAATCCTTCTCCAGGAAGCCGTCGAGGTGGCCCTGGCAGGGATCGAACTCGAACCAACCCGCACGGGACTTTGGGAGTCTCTAGGAGTCGCGCAGTATTTCCTTGGCGCCTATGAAGAGGCCGCGACCGCGCTAGAGCGGGCGAACGAACTCACTGAGATCGTCGATCCATCCATTTGGTGCGCCCTCTCGATGGTTTACCAGGCCCAAGGCGAAGAGGAAAAGGCCAAGGCCTGGTACCTGCGCGCATTGAGCGAGATGGCACAGAACCCCTACAGGGATGAGGAATACCACGTTTGGTTCCGCACCGAAGCCGGCAAGGCCCTAGGGCTCGAATGAGATACAGCGTCAGGCCCCCTGCCGCCCATCGCCGGCAGCAAGGTGCCAGGTAACTCGTCATTGGTGCGGTTGGGTGACGTTGTATTCATGGATATGCCGAACGCCAAGCCGGAACAGCTACGGCTCCATTGGCCCGGAGCACCATAACGCGAGGGGGGAGTACGTACGCAACGAACGCGGCCCATCGGAGTGGGGCCCTTTCCCCATAGCTGCATTTTCCATCCAGAACCTGCCAATCCCCCGTGTTCGAACGGTACAGCCCATATTCGACGGACCAAGGCAGTCACCGAAAACACGCCAATCCACTATGATTGAGAAACACAACACACTCCCGGTAGTGAACCACCCCCGATCGTAGGAAACTCCGCCTCCCAAATTCGGACTGCCGACATCCAGCCCCGTACCTATGACTGTTTCGATTTTCCGATTGGCCTTGCTGGGGATCTTAATAGGCCCCATTTCAACTCTCACCCAGGCTCAACCGGTGCAGGTGGGGTCCGGTTGCACTCCCCAATGGCAGCCGACCTTCAGTGCATCCGCGCAGCTCGACAACATTGCCTACGATGGGGTTGTGTTTGATGATGGAACCGGGCCCGCGTTGTATGTGGCGGGGTCGTTTCAGTTTGCTGGTCCCGTGCACGCTCGTGGGCTTGCCAAATGGACCGGAAACCGATTCGAGGAAGTTCCCAATTGGCCCGGGGGGGATGTGCGCGCCTTGGCCATTTACGATGACGGGACCGGACCTGCCCTATATGTCGGCGGCGAGTTTACTGCGATCACCCCCCATGGTCTGGCAAGCAACGTCGCGCGGTTTGATGGCTCGGGTTGGTCCCCACTCGGGGGCGGCGTATTCAGTGTCGGCCTATGCGGGGGCGTGCCCTGCCCCCAAAGGGTAGATGCTTTGCTCGTTCGTCAACAAGGAAGTGCGTTCGAGCTCGTCGTAGGGGGCACTTTCAACATGGCGGGAACCGCCGCTGCCCAGTCCCTGGCGGCATGGAATGGGACCGCGTGGACGACCTTGCCCTCGGGAGCAGGAGCCCTGAGTGGTGGGACTTCCCTATTGGTGGAACACGACGATGGCGCCGGCCCCGAACTGTACGCTGCGGGCTTTCTGGGAGTGGCTCGACTATCCACAAACGGTTGGACCCAGGTGGGCTCTGGCTTGAGTCAAGTAAACAGTCTCTTGGTGTATGACGCGGGATCGGGCCCGGAACTCTACGCCAGTGGAAATACGCCCCTTGTCACCGCGGATGTGGTGCGTTGGAACGGATCGTCATGGGCGACCACCTCCACTCCAGCAAGTCCGGTTAGCAGCCTTGGTTTGCACGACGACGGTACAGGGGAGCGCTTGTACGCTTCGGGGCGCAATCCCAATAACCAGATAGATACGGCGCCCGTGGCAGCTTGGGATGGGACCGGTTGGCAGGTTTTGAACGGTCCGCTGGGTGCCTTGGGTGGCTTCCCGCCCAATGTGGCCTGCAAGGCCATCGTGTCCTTTGATGACGGCACCGGACCTGCCGTGTTTGCGATGGGAAGCTTCGGCTCCGCAGGCGGGGTCATTTCCCAGTCCTTTGCACGCTACCGCGGCGATCAATGGACCCCGCTCAGTCGAGGCGTCGATGGGGAGATCTTTACCTTGGCTAGCTACAATGATGGCAGCGGATCTGCCCTCTACACAGCGGGGGTTTTCACCTCGGTGGATACGGTGCCGGCTGCGGGTATGGCCCGCTGGAATGGCGATTCTTGGAGCCCGCTTGCTGGACCCGGCACCGCGACCGTGCACAAGTTAGAGGCCGTGGAATTCCAAGGCGCGGAGCTCTTGCTTGCCATGGGTAGCTATTCAAGTATTGGCGGGGTCCAAGCCGAACGGGTGGCGAGCTTTGATGGAAGCGCTTGGTCAGCCCTGGGCACGGGCTTGTCGGGGGGATCCTTCGTCCTTGGCGCGCGTGCGGCCGTGGTTTTTAACGACGGCAGCGGTGAAGCGCTCTATGTGGGCGGATCCTTTGATACGGCAGGCGGTGTCAGCGCCAACAACATCGCCCGGTGGGACGGCGGTCTGTGGTCTCCATTGGGCAGCGGATTGTCGGGCGGTACACCTGGATCGGACGTGGTTTGGGACTTGGCGGTGTTCGATGATGGAATGGGACCTGCCCTGTACGCCAGTGGGCGCTTCACGTTGGCCGGGGGTCAACCGGCTAGCGGCATCGCGCGCTGGGACGGAAGTTCCTGGAGTGCCCTGGGTAGCGGTATCGAGTTTTCCCTATCTCCCCCGCCCCAGGGTTTTGCCATGGCCTCGTATGACGATGGTTCGGGCAATGCCCTGTATGTAGGCGGCAATTTCGATATTGCCGGTGGCACTACCGCTTATTCCATGGCCCGTTGGGATGGTCTGAACTGGAGTGCTCTGGATTCGAGCTTCTCCAGTCTTGTTCGCGACCTAACGGTTTTTGACGACGGCACCGGGCCTGGCTTGTATGCCAGCGGGGCGTCACTCTTCGGGGCTGGGATTTGCGCACGCTGGGACGGGACTTGGAGCGTGGTCCACCCCAACGCGCAGTCCCTCTTTGGCGCAACCGCTCTGCAGGTCTTCGACTTCGGAACCGGACCCGAGTTGTACATGGCTGGAAGTCTGCCTTCAACGCTCGCTGGAGATGCCAACATTGCTCGCTTTGGTTGCGAAAATCTTTCAGTCGGCAGCGCCTTTTGCGACCCCTCGGTCGCCAGCTCCACGGGTTTTCCCTCCCGCGCCTTGGCCTACGGTTTGACAGCCGTGGCTGCCAATGATCTACGCCTCGTGGCCAACCCGGTGCCCCAAAACACCTTTGGTTTTTTCATTGTGGGCCGACAGCAAGGTTTCGTTCCCGGGCCCGGCGGCTCCATGGGAAATCTTTGCCTTCAAGGCTCTATTGGTAGATTCAATCGTCCTGAGCAGCTGCAAAATTCCGGCGCAAACGGTTTTTTCTCCCTCGACATCGACCTGGATGCGATCCCCGGACCCACGGGAAACAGTGTTGTCCTGGCTGGCCAAACCTGGCTATTCCAAGCCTGGTTCCGGGACCTCGTCGGGGGCCAACTGACCTCCAACTTCTCCGCGGGCACTCAAGTCACTTTTCAGTGATCCCCTGCGGAGTACCGCGCATTGGGCGCGGTCGGTTTCGGGGAATGAACGTGAACCCTGGGTGCTCTGCAACCGATCGAGGAAAGTGCGCAAGTGGGGACGCAGGACTTGCTAGAGCGGCCCGAACTGGGCTTGGGCTCGCCGGATCCGAGTAGGGGCCTGGGATGGGCTCGCGAACGGGCTCACCCTGGTGAGACCGGATCCCGCTGGGTGGATGGCAGGTCGCCACGGAACAACTTGCCCACCGTTGAGGGGAGGCTGCGAATACAGGGGAGGCAGAGCTGTTTCGTCTGCCCCGCCCAATTGGCTGGGATCCAGCGGCTACAGCGGGAACGCTTTGTGGACCTTGCTTAGCAAGTAAGTCCGCAGCTCGCCCGTCTTTGGGCATTCCGCTTCCAGGTAACCCTTGGCGTGGCTCTGGTACAGCATGCGCGGGTGGCATTCGATGGGGTAGGTGTGCGCTTCGCCGTACATGAGTTTGATGGGGCGCGTGTCGCGGATGGCGGCTTCGATGGGGCGCAGGCGCGGGGACATTTTGGCGCGTTCGGGGCCGCGGGAGGCGATGGTGAGGG
>JARGOW010000090.1 GCA_029212955.1 Planctomycetota bacterium
CCAACTCCGCAATGGCCCCAAAGAACTCTTGCCCGTCCTCCACCCATAAATAATGCGTCTTCCTCGTTCCCTGGGCCGTCAGGCCCTCGTTTCGCAGGGCTGGAACTTGTTGTGAAGGGAATCGAGATCGGCTTTAGAAACGGGTTTCAAAAAGACCATCCCAGGATTCCTACCAGGCTGGGTTTGGGTGGATTTCCAAGGGGCGAGGCCACGATAGGGGGGGCATGTGCGGACTACTTGGAATCATCGCCCAGCGTGGCAGGCGTCCTTCTGTGGACGGGGCGACCGCCCGTGTGATGCGGGATGTGATGGAGCGGCGTGGGCCCGATGGCCACGGGTACTGGGAGCATGAGAATGCGATTCTGGCCCACCGTCGCTTGGCGATCCGCGACGTGAGTGAGGCCGGGGCCCAGCCCATGGCCACGCCAGATGGCCGCTTCCAAATCGTCTACAACGGCGAACTCTACAACGACCAGGAGCTGCGCAAGGAACTGCTGGACCTGGGTGCGGTCCCCGGCGGTTTCAAGAGCTCCTGCGACACGGAAACCATCCTGTGGGCCTTCGCCACCTGGGGCCAAGAAACTTGGACGCGGCTGCGCGGCATGTTCTCCATCGGGGTCTACGACACCGTGACCCACCGACTGAGTTTGGCCCGGGACCCCATGGGCATCAAACCCCTCTACTACCATCTGGGTGTGGGGGAAGTGATTTTTGCTAGTGAGGTCAACGCCATATTGGCCCACCCCGGGGTGGAGCCGGTACCGGACATGGCCATGGCTAGTGCCTACCTGTCCACGGTGCGTTCGGTGATGGGCCATCGCACCATGTTTGAAAACGTGCATGCTATCCGTCCGGGGGAGGCCATGGTTTTCGAGGCCAGTACGGGGGATCTGAGCCTGTACCCGTTCCACATGGGAACCCCTGCCCAGGCGGCCGAGGATCCGGAGCTACTGGAGCACACGCGGGCCATGGTCGCCGATTCCACGGCGCGCCACATGCACGCGGATGTGAAATTGGGTGCGTTCCTGAGCGGTGGGTTGGACAGTACGGTGTTGTGTCGGGAAGCCTCCCTTCGTTCCAAGGATCTGCACACCTGGTGCTCCGGGTTGGAGCGCGGCGATGGGGGCAGCGATGATGCGAGCCACGCCTTGGAAGCCGCGGACTTTCTAGGCCTCGAGCACAGCCAGAACAACATGGGGCGGGAACGCTTCTCGGCCCAGTGGAAGAGCATGGTCCATGACCTGGGCATTCCCCTGAGCACGCCCAACGAAATTGCGATCCATGACCTGTGCCTGGGAGTGCGCGATAGCGGTACGAAGGTCATCCTCAGTGGGGAGGGCGCCGATGAGATTTTCGGTGGCTACGAAATGACCTTGCAGGCGGCCTGGGATTTCGAACAGAACGCCGCGGAAACCCGGCAGGGTGGGATCTATCAATTGGAGTCCAGCGCCTGGGTGGCTCCGCATCTGAAGCCGCGCCTGATCACGGGGCGCAGTTGGCAGGAGTCCGGCCATGACGAGTGGTTGCACCAGCACTACCACGACACCTTCGAGGATTGCGTCCGGGAGGCGGGCTCCGAAGCCACGGCCTTGGATGCCCACCTGCGATTCCTTCGCCATCAGAATCTCCCGGGCTTGCTGCAGCGTTTGGATACATCTTCCATGCTCGCTTCCGTAGAGGGGCGCACCCCCTTTGCCGACGTGGAAATGGCCAGCTTTGCCGAGGCCCTGCCCATGCTCAGCAAGTTTCAGCCAAGCGCACACGACGGCTCCTCGACCTTGGCCGTGGCTGTCACGGGCAAACTTGCCCTGCGCCGGGCCTACAAGGGCATGATCCCCGCCTCCATCGAGACCCGGGCCAAGCACTCCTTCCCCTTGCCCTTCGAATCCTGGATGTCCGACTGCGCGGAAACCCTGACCCGTAGCGCTTTCGCCCGGGAATTCTTCGCTGCGGACCTGCGTGCCGAGGTGGCCCGGGACCCGGAGACCCACTGGCGATTTGCCTGGCCCATGATCAACCTCAGCCTTTGGGGCGAACGTTGGTGGGGCTAATGGATGGGGGGGCGCGCCCGGTCCTTGGGCGCAGGGCCTAAATCCATTCGACACGGGTCGTCCATGGCCCCGGGGGCGCATGCGTTCGGCTCCGGTCCAAGTACATGGGCGAATTTCGGGATGCCAACCCGAGGCCCCCTCGAAGTAGGTCCGTTGGATGGAGCTCGCGGGGCACCCGCACCCAATATCCCGTCTCAGAAGGGCCATTCACCGGGCCGATTCAGCTTTTCAAGGGGCAAAAATCGGATATTCTATGGCCATGAATTCGATCACCCTGGATCCCGCAGTCGAGAGCCGTTTGGCATCGGTTGCGAACCTCGTCGGGGACACTCCCCTGCTGGAGCTTCCCTGTATGGTCCGCGGCAAGTCCGTGACCATTCTGGTTAAGCACGAGATGGCCAACTTTACGGGTAGCGTCAAGGACCGCATATCATCCGGCAGGCCTATGCCGATGGTCGATTGAAATCCGGGGACACCATCGCCGAAGCCACGAGCGGTAATACCGGTATCTCCTTTGCTGCCATCGGGCGGGCATTGGGGCATCCCGTGCGCATATTCATGCCCGATTGGATGAGCCGCGAGCGTGCGCTCCTCATCCGTAGTTTTGGAGCCGAGATCATTCCCGTTTCCAAGGAGGAAGGGGGGTTCCTCGGGTCCATCGAAATGGCGGACACCTTCGCCAAATCCGCGCCCAACGTGTTCCGTCCCCAACAGTTTTCCTGTCCCTCGAACCCGGCCGCCCATGAGACGAGCACCGGCCCCGAGTTGGAAGCCCAGTTGAAGACCCTCGGTAAGTCGCCCCAAGCCTTTGTGGCTGGCGTGGGGACGGGCGGAACGGTGATGGGGATCGGAGCCCACATGCGCAAGGCCTATCCCGGCATCAAAATCCACCCGTTGGAGCCGGCCAACTCCCCGACGCTGACCACCGGACACAAGGTGGGAGCCCACCGGATCCAGGGAATCAGCGATGAGTTCATTCCCGAAATTGTCAAGCTCGACCAGCTGGACGAAATCGTGCAGGTCTGGGATGGGGATTCGATCCTCATGGCCCAGCGCTTGGCTTGCGAGTTGGGATTGGCCGTGGGTATCAGCTCCGGTGCCAATATGCTCGGTGCGCTCCAGCTGGCCGAGCAGATCGGCGATGGGGCCGTGGTTTGCACGGTCTTCAGCGATAGCAATAAGAAGTACTTATCCACGGACCTGTGCGCCGCGGAAGAGGTCAAGGAAGGCTATTTGACCCCAGCTGTCGAGCTCACCGGACTCAGCGTCCATCCGAGCGCGGGCCTTTAGGCTGGGCTGGCCCGGCCCACTTCTCGGGGACGCCCCGCCGGCCCCCCGGGCCTGCGGGGCGTCCCCCGTTTCGGCCCCGGCGGACAGGGCTTGGCCCTGGATCGGCACCAGGGGCCTCCACCCGTGAGCCCGGGCCTTGGATTTGCAAGGAAAGCGCAAGCAATCCCGGTGTGACGGGGTTCTTTGGGGGGGAGCATCCTGCTAGCATGGTCGCCATGAAGAAGATCGGGCTACCTAAGATCATTCAGGGAGGCATGGGCGCAGGTGTGTCCAGCTGGACCCTGGCCAAGGCCGTGTCCTCCGCCGGCCAACTGGGAGTTGTCTCGGGTACCGCGCTGGATGTCATCCTGGCGCGCCGACTCGAGGTGGGAGACCCCGGCGGGCACATGCGTCGCGCCCTGTCCCACTTCCCGATTCCTGGCGTCGCCCAGAGAATTCTGGACCGCTACTTTGTGGACGGTGGCAAGCCTGAAGACAAACGCTTCAAGGCCAAGCCCATGCCCTCCGAGAAACCCTCGGGTGCACTGCTGGACCTGCTGGTCGCGGGCAACTTTGTTGAGGTCTTCCTGGCCCGCGAGGGCCACGACGCTCCGGTGGGTATCAACTACCTGGAGAAGATCCAGGTTCCCAACCTGCCGTCGATCTTTGGTGCCATGCTCGCGGGTGTGGGTTTCGTTCTGATGGGCGCGGGAATCCCCACGGCGATTCCCGGTGTGCTCGATCAGTTGAGCGCAGGCCAGGCTGTGAAGCTTCAGGTCGATGTGAAGGGTGCGAGCGCCGGCGTCTTCGCCGAATTCGATCCGGTCGCATACTGTGGGGGAGTGGCTCCCGAGTTGGCGCGCCCCAAGTTCCTCGCAATCATTTCCACCGACACGATCGCCAACGTATTGATTCGCCGCACCAAAGGCGGTGTCGATGGCTTTATCGTGGAAGGTCCCACCGCTGGTGGTCACAACGCCCCGCCCCGGGGCGCGATGGTGCTTTCGGAAAAAGGTGAACCCCTGTACACCAAGCGCGACGTGCCCAACTTGGAAACCATCAAAGGATATGGCTTGCCGTTTTGGTTGGCAGGTTCCTTTGCTGGACCGGAGCGAATCCAGGAAGCCATCGACTTGGGCGCCACCGGCGTGCAGGTCGGTACCGCCTTCGCCTACTGTGAAGAGTCGGGCCTGGCTCCCGACCTGAAAGCTCAAGTGCTCGAAATGAGCGCCAAGGGCGAAGTGGAGATCTTCACCGACCCGGTGGCTTCTCCCACGGGTTTCCCTTTCAAGGTCGTTCAAGCCCCCGGCACTTTCTCGGACAATGAGCTCTACGCAAAGCGCTCGCGCATTTGCGACCTGGGTTACCTGCGCCACGCCTATGCCAAGGACGACGGTGCCGTCGCCTGGCGTTGCCCCGCAGAGCCGGTGGAAGACTACGTGCGCAAGGGCGGCGACATCGAGGACACGGTGGGCCGCAAGTGCGTGTGCAACGGCCTCATGGCCGACATCGCCCTGGGCCAAATCCAAAAGAGCGGCGACCGCGAGCTGCCCCTCATGACCTCCGGCGACGACGTGGCCCACGTGGCCCGCTTCCTCAAGGACGGCAAAACGAGCTACAGCGCCCAAGACGTGCTCGACTCCCTGCTCGACGGAGCACCGGCCACGGCGTAAACGCGCCCCGGACCTTCGGAACCAAAAGGATCCCGTATCGCTCAAAACGATACGGGATCTTTCCGTTTATGAAGGGAGTGTGGTTGGAGCGCAAACGGAAGTTCAGGTGTTCGCCTGGGGGATTAAGCTTCTGTAGGTGGGCGGGCGAGTGGCCGGGCCATGGGGTACAAATGAAAACCCGTCGCCCGCCGAGTCCACTTTTACTGCGCCCTTCTCCCCATGCATTCCCAGAGGATCACGCCCCAAGAGTCCCTGTTCCTAAGTTACGCGAAGGCCATCGGCATCCTTCTGGTTGTGATCGGACACTACAGGTGGTTGCCGCCCACCCTGTTCCATCCGTACATCTTCCACATGCCCCTGTTCTTTATGGTGGGCGGGATCCTGGCCAAGCCGGCGTCCAGCGTGGCGGTCCAGTCCTCGAAGGTCACGAAGTCCCTGGGTTATGTGGTGATTCACTACCTGCTGATCGGTGGGCTGACCATGCTCACCAACTCGACCTTTGGCACGTCGATCGATGTGGCCTTCGTGGGAGACGGGGAAAGTTCTCTGGGGGCGTTGACCTTCCCCCTGGAACGCAACATGCACAACAACTCCTTGTTCCTGGTGGCGTGGTTTGTGTTGGCCTACCTGGCGGCGAGCCAACTGTTCGGCCTGGTGCTGGCCCTGGTGAGTCGTATCTGGACGGGCCAGACTTCCCGTTGGGTGGCGCTCGCGCTTGGCTTGATCGGCGGCTGGTACGGCATCGATACCCTGGGTCCGAGATATGCGGCGGAATCCCGCTGGGTGGACAACTTCACCTGCCAGGTGTTGGTGGGAATGATGTACTTCTCCGTGGGGCACGCGGTCCGTCCCCACCTGTGGGTGTTCCGGCTGATCCCCGTCCTTTTGGTCTCGGGCATCCTGTTCATTTCCCTGGCGGGCCAGGGCCTGTTCCCGGTTTCGTTCATGTCATGGAGCCAGTACCCGGCCGGTTTCTGGATCCAACTGGTCAGCTCCCTTTTGGCCTGCGCCTGCGTGCTATGCCTGGCCTATCTGGCCAGCATGGCCGTGCGCAGTTCTTTCCTGGAGGTGGTGGGGCGGCGCTCCCGGGACATCATGACCTGGCACGTGCTCGTCCATGTGGGCGTGGATCTGGCGTTCTGCGGCCTGGGCAAATATGGCTACGATGAAGTGAAAGCCCTATCCCACTATTCCAGCCCGGGTGCATGGCCCTTTTACATCTTCGCGGGCGTCATGATTCCAATCGCCATCGGAGTCGCCAGTGATTCCATTTGGGCTCGTTGGCGCAGGGCCGTTTCGGATGTGGTCACTGCACTGTCCAGCCAGGCGGGGGATGCGGACATTCGCGAGGAGTTGACGCGCAGCGGGCGAATCCTCACCAATTATCACCTGGACCCCAACCCGGAGGGGGAGGCCGAGCTGATGTACAGCCATCAGCCCGCCTATCCCGGTGCCGGCTTGCCCTGCGAAGGCCAGCAGGAAAAAGTCGACTGGCTGCGCCGCTACGGCTTCCTGCCGCGCTAGCACCCGGCGCCTACTCCAGCTCGTCGGGGCCCAGCTGCACCGCCTGCACAATGCGCAAGGCCCACCAACGGTTGTAGGCGCCCAGGGCCAAAACTCCCAGGCCCAGGGTCCCGTAGATGAGGCCCGTGCAGATGGCTAGTAGCCGATGCAACGGCTCCGCCCAGTCGATGTTCCAGAGCAGGGCAATCAGAAATCCGCCTTCGCAAAGGCCAGTCAGGCCCAGGCATATCCAGAAGGCTGTTTTGGCCCCATCTACTTTTTCAATCGCCCGCAGGCGGGCTTCCTTGAGGTTGTCTTGGCTCATAACTTTTCTCCTGTACGCGGTAGTTGGGCGCGCAATTTTGCCAGGCCATAGGCCAGGCGAGATTTGATGGTTCCGAGGGGTTTGTTCAAGACCTTGCTGGTCTCCAAAAGGCTCAAACCCTCCATGTAGTGGAGGAGCAAAACCTGCGAACTGTTCGCAGGCAATCGCTCCATTTCCCGGTGGAGGAGGGGGATGAGGTCCTCCAGTTCGTTGGGTTCCGGCTCCGCCGCAGGGATGCGCGCCGCGTCCTCGTCCAAAAGCTCCATCTCCCGGCGTCGCCCGGCCCCCAACTTGGAGGCCTGGCGCGCAGCGATGCGAAACATCCAGGGTCGAAACGCCCGCGGCTCCCGCAGGCCGACCAACTTGCGACTCACCTGAATCAATACCGCCTGGGCACAATCCTCCGCATCGCTCGCTGATCCCAACCTGTGCCGCAAAAACCGATACAGCCTGTCCTGGACACACGCCAGAAGGCAATCCAGCGCCACCCGGTCCCCCAGTTGCGCCCGAAGCACCCACCGGGCCTCCTGGGCCTCCTGTTTACGACTGTCCGAATTCACAACCCCAAGAGCCTACCCCGGGGCCCCCGGTTCGAAACCATTCCAGATTTTCCTGGCCCAAGGGTCAGCCCGTTACTCGGTCCCAGGACAGGTCGAAGCGGGCTAGGTATTTGCGGAGGCGGTCGCCGTCGTTTGTGGTTTTGCGTTTGGTGCGGGAGATGGCGAAGAGTTTGCGGCCGGCTTCGGCTTGGGTTTTGCTGGCCCGGCACGTTTGCAGGGCGTATTCGAGGCTGGGGCGTTCGAAGGGGTCGATGGGAGCGTCGGGGAGCAGTTCGTCCAGGATGGGGGTGGCGCCGGAGGCGGTGGGGCCTTCCAGGTTTTGCCAGGAGGTTTTGAGGCGTCCGATTTCTTCGTCCACCAGATCCGTGGAAATTCGGCCGCCTTCGGATAGGGTGGAAAGGCGGCGCAGGGCCGAGCCGAAGTCGCGGAAGTTGGCGCGCCAGGTGGCTTGGGTGGAAGTGGCAAAGTCCAGGAAGCGGGTGCGGGCTTCCTTGTTGAAGACCACGGTCTTGCCCCGCGCCTCACCGATGGATGCGAGCTCGTAGTCCATGTTGGGTTCCAGGTCTTCCGTGCGGTCCTTGAGCGAGGGCAGCTCGAAGCTCCACAGGTCGATGCGCGCGAGCAGGTCCTCGCGGAAGGTTCCCGCGCGCACGGCTTCGCCCAGATTTCGGTTGGTGCCGGCGAGCAGTTGGAAATTGGAGTGAACGGGGGTGTCCGAGCCTAGGGGCACGAACCAGCCCTCTTCCAGGGCACGCAGCAACATGGCTTGTTCGTCCAGGCCGAGTTCGCCGATCTCATCCAAGAAGAGCACGCCCTTGTCGGCCTTGCGAAGCAGTCCATCGCGGTCCTTGAGCGCGCCGGTGAAAGCGCCTTTGGTGTGGCCGAAGAGTGTGGACATGGCCGCATCGCCGCGCAGGGTGGCGCAGTTGACTTCGACAAAGCCACCGGCGATCCCCCGGTCCCTCTGCTTGAGTTCGAATACCCTGCGGGCCAGGCGTGTCTTGCCCACGCCCGTGGCCCCGGTCAATAGGATGGCGTCATCGGAGCGCTGGGATACCTGCTCGATGCGATCCATGAGTGCGTTGAATCCCCGGTTGCGCGTGGGGATACCGCTCTTGAGGAAGTCCACGCCCTCCTGGCGCTCCTTCTCAAAGCGCGTGGCGAGCAGGTCGTAGCGTGAAAGGTCCAGGTCGATGATCGTGTAGGTGCCCTGGGTGGCGTGTCCACGCTTGCGTTGGTTGTTCGGCGGAGAGGTTTGTACCAGGCGCCCGGGGATGCGACCGGTCTCAACGAGCAGGAACAGGCAGATCTGGACCACGTGGGTGCCCGTGGTCATGTGGATCAGGTAGTCCTCAGCCTCCGGGTCAAACGGGTAGCTCTCGGCGAAGTCGAGAAGGGAGGCGTAGACCTCGGCGAAGTCCCAGGGGTCGCGCTGGCCCACGGTCAGGCGCTGGACTTCCGTGGTGGGTGAGACGGACTGGATGTCTTCTTCGACCACCTTTGCCAGCTTGGCGAACTTTCTATCGTGCAGGAGGACCAGGCGGGCGGGCTCCATGTCTTCCTGCTGAAAGAGGCTGACCGTGGGCCGCCAGCGCTCCCAGCGCTGGGGTCCGGTGGGGCGATCCAGGTTGACGCCCAGGTTGCTGATGATGACGGTGGGTTTCATGGCGACTTCGGTATCGGGTGCGATATAGGAGTATCGGTATGGTGGAGTGGTTTGGCAAAGGGCGAAGGGGACCGGACTGACGATTGAGGCGTAATTGGTTTGCGTGTAATAGTTTATGGGTTTCTTTTGGCCGCCCCGTGGGCGTTGGCACGCCCCTCGCTAAAGGGCTGGCATGGAAACAGCCCCGACATGGCCGGTAGCCCTTGTGGCCCAGCCATGGTCCGGTAGCCCTTGAGGCACGGACGAGGGGTCGCCGCGGAATGACCCGCGGCTCCTTATTGGGCGACCCGGTGGCTGCAGCCGGGTCGCCCGGGCCGGTCGGACCCGAAGGGGCGATATCAAAGGCTCGCATTCAACCCGCAGCAGAGCCCACAATCCGTGGAAGACGACATGCATCACAGCGAACACAACTACGACACCCTCGAAGGTTCTCGCGTCCCCGTGAAGGCTTGGACCCGCGGGGTTCAGCTCGCGGACAATGCGCGCAAGCAGCTCTTGAACAGCGCCCAGTTGCCCATCGTGCACAGCCACATCGCGGTCATGCCCGACGTGCACTGGGGCCTGGGCGCCACCATCGGTTCGGTGATCCCCACCCTGGGGGCCATCGTGCCCGCGGCGGTGGGCGTGGACATCGGCTGCGGCATGATGGCGACGCGCACCACCTTGAAGGCCAGCGACCTGCCCGACGACCTCAAGCCCATGCGCAACACGATCGAGCGTGCGGTGCCCCACGGGCGCACGGCCGGTCGGCGCAAGGACAAGGGATCCTGGTGGGACGTGCCCACCCGGGCCAGCAACCTTTGGAAAGAACACCTGAAC
>JARGOW010000091.1 GCA_029212955.1 Planctomycetota bacterium
CATCGAGCTCTTCGGCCAGAAGACCTACAACGGTGTGGCGATCCTGTCGCGCTCACCCATCGAGGAGGTCACCCGTGGGTTCCCCGGGGATACCGAGGAGGATCAGAAACGGGTGATCGGAGCCATCATCGACGGCGTGATGATTCTGAATCTGTACGTGGTGAACGGAAAAGCTGTGGGCGATGAGAAGTACGACTTCAAGTTGCAGTGGCTTGAGAAGCTGTACCAGATGGTGGAGGAGAGCTATCCGATGGGCGAGAAAGTGGTTCTGACCGGGGACTTCAACATCACCTTCGACGACCGGGATGTTCACGATCCGGATGCTTGGCGGGACAAGATCCTGTGCAGCTTGCCCGAACGGGAGGCCCTTGCGAAGATCATGAAACCGGGCCTCGTGGACGCGTTCCGCCACTTCCATGAGGAAGACGAATCCTATACCTGGTGGGATTTCCGCACACGCGGATTCCAGCGGGGCAATGGCCTGCGCATCGACCACTTCCTGGTTTCCAAGCCGGCCTTGGACGTGAGCGAGGATGTTTGGATCGACATGGATTTCCGGGCGGGGGAGAAGCCCTCCGACCATGCACCGGTGTTCTTACGAATGGACCCGGCGAAATCCTAGGGAGCCGGGAATCGCTCTAAATCCATGAAAGGGCCCCCTTGCACGACATTTCGCGCAAGGGGGCCCTTGGTCGTTTCCGGGGCGCCGCGGCCTAGAATTCCGGGCTGAAGTCCGGACCGAAATCCAAGTTGAGGCCTTCGATGCCGCCCTCTTCGTCATCGTCGTCCTCTTCGTCGGAGCGGTCCTGTTCGGACTTTTTCTCCGCGGGATAGCCGTCGTGGGCGGCTAGGGCCAGTTGGGCGCGTTCGCCAACATCCGGTTCGATGAAAATGCGTTCGAGCACCGATTGGGGCAGCATCAATTGCTGCGTGAGCAGGTCCACTTGGACGCCGAGGGGGAGCTCTTCGGGCAGGTTGGCCATGGCCTTGTGCCGTGAAAGGATCGCCTTGCGCAGTTTGGTGGCCAGCAGGGCTTCCTCCTCCGGTTCAGGGGAGCTTTCGGGCAGGGCTTGGAACCGGACCTTGCGGTAGGGCTCCTCGGATTCGACCTCATCCAGGGTCACACGGTGTTTGCCGAGCACCCAGATCAAGTAGCGCCCATCCTCGGTTTTGTCGTAGCGGGCCACCTCGCCCAGGCCTGCCACGGAGAGAACCGGAGCCTTGCCTTCCCCGAGCAAGTCGCCTTCGGGGTCCAAAACCGTTCCGATCACCAACTGACCGTGGCTATCCAGAATATCCCGCAGCAGGGCCAGATAGCGCGGCTCGAAAACGTGCAGCGGCATCAGCTGATGCGGGTAAAGAAAGGCCCCGGGGAGCGGGAAAAGGGGCACTTCAGGGCTTCCCAGCTCCTTGCTGGGTCGCGGGGGCCATGTTTCAGGAACTTCGTTCAAGGGGGGTCGAGTGGGTTCGAGTGCGGGAGGGACCTCCATTTATAGATCCCCCAGGACGCCCGGGGTAGGGCTGGGCTCCGCCCAAGCCAGGGCTCCGGGGGCTTGTGACTGTAAGTGTTTGAATAAGTTGGGCTTATGACGTTCTTTTGGCCCGGAAGCACCCGGGGGCGCCCAGGGGGGGCTCCAGGGCGGCGATCGCCGGAATTCAGGGGCTCGATCGCCCAATCCTGGGTATGCCAGCGGTTGCGAGTGGGGGTGAGCGGACCTACCATGGTCGCCTCAAATTCAGATTTGGACCCCAACCCCAGCCCCATGACCCCCAATTCGAGTCCCCAAGTGGTGGTGACGCACGCCCTGCGCACACCCATCGGCAAGTACCTAGGCTCCTTCTCCAACATGACGGGAGTGGAGTTGGCCACGTCGTTGGTGAAGGACCTGGTCAGCAGGGAGGGAGTGGATCCGAGTCGGATCGACGAGGTCTTCCTGGGCAACGGACGCCAGGCCGGTGCAGGTCCCAACCCCGCGCGGCAAATCGCCATTCAGGCGGGTCTCCCCGAGACGACCTATGCCACCACGGTGAACATGGCTTGCGGCAGCGGATTGAAGTCCATGCAAATGGGTCAGGATTCCATTCGCCTGGGTCGCGCTCGCATGGTGCTAGCCGGAGGGTTCGAGTCCATGAGCGGCTTGCCCTTCTTCCTTCCGAAGATGCGCATGGGATATCGCTTGGGCCACGATCGCGTGGTGGATGCCATGTATAAGGACGGCTTCGATTGCCCCCTGGCAGAAATGCTCATGGGCGCCACCGCCGAAGTGCTCGCGAAGGAGATCGGCCTAACCCGCGAACAACAGGATCGTTTCGCCTTGGAGAGCCAGCAAAAAGCTGCGGCAGCCCAAAGCAGCGGGCGCTTCCAGGATGAAATTTCCCCGGTGGAGGTGACCGAACGTCGCAAGACCCGCATCGTCTCCGAGGACGAACACTTGCGTCCGGGCGCTACCATGGAAGGCCTGGGTAAACTGCCCACCGTATTCGACCGCGAGGCCGGAACGGTCACCGCTGGAAATGCATCCGGAATCACCGACGGTGCCGCCGCCGTCATTCTGATGGACGCGGAATTGGCCAAGGAACTGGGGCTGCCCCCCCTGGCCATCCTGGGCGAAACCTGCGCCGCCGGCGTGGACCCGCGCCGCATGGGCATCGGCCCCGTGCCCGCGATCCAAGCCCTGGAGAAATCCAATGGTTTGGGCGTCAACGACTACGACCTGATCGAAGTCAATGAGGCCTTCGCGGCCCAGGTGTTGGCCTGCGACCACGAACTCAAAATGCCCATGGACCGCGTCAATGTGAATGGCGGTTCGATCGCACTCGGCCACCCGATCGGTGCCACCGGTGCGCGCATCGTGGTCACCCTGCTTCACGAAATGGCCAAGCGCGGTTCCGAAAACGGACTGGCTAGCCTTTGCATCTCCGGGGGAATGGGCTTGGCAACCGCCTTCCACCGTCCCTCGAACTAAACCCGATGGATCCACGGGGCCCGCGCCCGGCGCGGTTCCAAGGGTTCGCTATCAATCCCCTCCGCGCGCAACGCGCGCTACACCCGGTCGTGATCAAGCGACCAAACCATTCAAAACGATATGGAAATCAAGAAAGTTGGAGTCATCGGTTGTGGTCTCATGGGCCACGGAATCGTTCAGATCGCAGCCCAGGGCGGATTCGATGTGGTGGCCTTTGAGGCCGACGCCGGAGCCCTCGAGAAGGGCCTCGGGCGCATCGATCGCAGCCTGTCCAAGCTCTCCTCCCGCAACGTGGAGAAGGGCAAAATGACCGAAGACCAAGCCAAGGATTGGGTGGGCACCACCCGCGGGCGCATCGAAGGCAGCACGGACAAAGCTGCCCTGGCCGACTGTGACCTGGTGATCGAAGCCATCGTCGAGAACCTGGACATCAAGAAGTCCCTGTTCGCGGAGCTCGGTGGAATCGTCAAGGACAGCGCCATCTTCGCTTCGAACACGTCCTCTTTCCCGATCAAGGAAATGGCCGACGCCTCCGGTCGTCCGAGCCAGTTCGTGGGCTTGCACTTCTTCAACCCCGTGCAGCTCATGCGTCTGGTGGAAGTGGTGCGAACCGACGACACCGATCCGGCCGCCTTTGAAGCTGCCAAGAACTTCGGCACCGCATGCGGCAAGCAAGCCGTGGCCTGCAAGGACACCCCCGGCTTCGTCGTGAACCGCCTCCTGGTTCCGTACATGGTGCAAGCCATCCAAATGCTCGACCGGGGTGACGCCACCAAGGAAGACATCGATGCCGCCATGCAATTCGGTTGCGGTTACCCGATGGGCCCCTTGACCCTGACCGACTACGTGGGCCTGGACACCACCCTTTCCATCCTGGAAGGTTGGGTGGATCGCTACCCGAACGAACCCGCCTTCTCCATTCCCGAGTCTTTGCGCACCAAGGTGGCCGAAGGCAAGCTCGGCCGCAAAACCGGCGAGGGCTACTACGCTTGGGAAGGGGATAAGAAGCAGTAATGCTAGTTCAAGGAATGCGATGGCTATTGCTGGGGCTGTTGGCCCTGGTTTCCCTGGGAGCCGCTCCTTCGGCGGCGCTCCAGCCCGTGCTCAAGGACGATGTGACCGTTAGGGTCACCGCCCCCAAGCTCTATGTGGAAGGCGAGACCTTACTCGTTTCCGTTCGCTTGGAAGTGAAGGGTGAGGTGCCCGTGCAGTTGGAATCCTGGGCGCTCTCCGCCTCTGCGTTCTCCATTAATGGGCGCGCCCTGGGAAGCCGCAAGGGCAAGCGCGATCTAGCCCTGGAACCCGGTCAAGTCGTGGAAACGACCTTGGACCTGGGCCCCGCATTGACCGCATCCAAGAACTGGTCCCAGCGGGACTTCCGCCTGACCTACCACGGGCAAGGCAAGTCCGAACCCATGGAAGTGCGCTACTTCTCGGGACCCGAGAAGGGCATGAACTTCATGGAGTTGCCCCTGGAGCAGCTCGACGACTACCAGGTCATCATGGTCACGAACCGTGGGGACCTTTGGTTGGAGTTGTGGCCCGATGTGGCCCCGAACCATGTGCGCAACTTTCTGGACCTGGCTTACACAGGTTTCTACGACGGCACCGGATTCCATCGGGTGATCCCCGGATTCATGATCCAGGGCGGCAAGGCGAAGAAAGGCGCCACCGCCCCGCGCACCGTGAATGCGGAATTCAATGACCGCAAGCACGTGCGGGGAGTGCTCTCCGCAGCACGCTTGGGCCACGATGTGAATTCGGCCTCCAGCGAATTCTTTGTCATGCACACGCGCTATCCCAGCTTGGACGGCAAGTACACGGCCTACGGAAAACTCCTCGCCGGAGAGGAAGCCCTGGACCTCATCGTTCAATCGGGCAACCGCAACTACCCGCCCAACGATCCCCGTGGATCCACTCCCACCAGTCCGCAAACCATAGTGCGCGCATTGGTCGTTAAAAAAGTCAACCCTTCCAAGCGCTAAAGCAGCGTCGTACGAAGGGACCCATCCCCCCAATACTCCCGGAGCCCAGCTCCGACCCAACCGCAAACACACCATGACTCAAGACCTCACTGGAACCCGCGTCCAGATCAAAACCGACGCCGGTGACATGACCGTCGAGTTCCTGCACGACAAGGCCCCCGGCCACGTGGCGAACTTTGTCAAGTTGGCCGGCGAAGGCTTCTACGACGGCACTCGCTTCCACCGCGTCATTCCCGGATTCATGATCCAGGGCGGCGACCCCAACACCAAAGAGGGCGAACCCCGCACCTGGGGTACCGGTGGACCCGGCTACCAGATCAAAGCGGAGTTCAATGACGTGCACCACGAGCGCGGCATCTTTTCCATGGCGCGCTCCCAGGATCCCGATTCCGCGGGCAGCCAGTTCTTCCTCTGTCACGGGGAAGCCAGCCTCCTCGACGGTCAGTACACGGCCTTTGGTCGATTGGTGGACGGTTTCGAAGCCCTCGACGCCATCGCCAACGGCGCCTGCAAGCCTGGGGGAGAAGGGTCCAGCCCCATCGAACCCATTCAAGTCCAATCCATGACCGTCCTCGAGGCCTAGTCCTATGAACTACGAAAACATTCTGCTCGCCAAAGAGGGCCGGGTCGCGACGATTACGATCAACCGCCCCGACAAAATGAACGCGCTCAACCATCAAACGTTGAACGAGTTGGGCCATGCCTTCGACGATGTCAAAGGCGACGATGCCATCGGCGCGCTGATCATCACGGGCTCGGGCGAAAAGGCCTTCGTGGCCGGCGCCGACATCAGTGAACTGCTCGAAGTGGCCGGCAATGACACCGGCGCAGCCGAGCTCGCCGGTTACGGCCAAAGCGTGTTCCGTCGTCTGGACGACTTGGGCAAGCCCTCGGTCGCCATGGTCAACGGTTTCGCCTTGGGCGGCGGCACCGAGTTGGCCCTGGCATGCACCCTGCGCACCGCTTCCACCAACGCGAAGATGGGCCTTCCCGAAGTCAGCCTGGGCATCATCCCCGGCTACGGTGGAAGTCAACGCCTGGCCCGCGTGGCCGGCCCCGGCGTGGCCCGCGAATGGATCCTGACCGGTGACATGTTCGGCGCCGCCGAAGCCCACCGCGTGGGCGTCATCAACCGCATCTTCGAACCTGAAGACTTGCTCGAGGGGACCCAGAAAATGGTCAAGGCCATGTTGGTCAAAGGCCCCATCGCCCTGCGCTTCGGAATGGAAGCTGTACTGCGAGGATGGGACATGGACCAGGCCCAGGGCGAAGCCCTGGAGACCGAGTACTTCGGCAAGGCCGCACTGACCGAAGACATGCGCGAAGGCATGGCCGCTTTCCTTGAGAAGCGCCGCGCCAACTTCACCGGCAAGTGAGCCACCACCCGTTCCAACTTCAACAACCGGGGAGCGCTCGCGCGTGACCCGACCCCAAAATCCAATGAAACAAGACGTAGTGATCGTAGGTGGTGCACGCACCCCGATGTGTGAATATGTGGGAACCAAAGGTTTCGGCAAATTCAAGGACCTGAGCGCCCTGCAACTGGGAGCCCACGCCAGCAAGGCCGCCATCGAGCGTTCCGGCGTGGACCCCGCAAGCATCGACCATGTGGTCATGGGCAACGTGCTGCAAAGCTCCGTGGACGCGCTCTACGGTGCCCGGCACATCGGCCTGATGGCCGGCGTGCCCGAGGGCGTCCCCGCCTTGACCGTGAACCGCCTGTGCGGCTCCGGCATCCAGTCCGTGATCAATGCGGCCCAGATGATCCAGCTCGGCGAGGCCACCACGGTCCTGGCCGGCGGAACCGAGAACATGAGCCAAGCGCCCTACGTGCTCTACGGCGCGCGCAACGGTTTCCCCCTGGGCAAGGCCCCGGAGATGCAGGACTCGCTCTTCGCCAGCCTGTACGACCCGATCGGCGAGACCTACATGGCCCAGACGGCGGAGCGCATCGGCAAGCGCCTTTCGATCTCCCGTGAGGACCAGGACGCCTACGCCCTGCGCAGTCACATGCTCGGCGCCAAGGCGGTTCAGGAAGGTCGCTTCGCCGATGAGATCGCGCCCGTGACACTCAAGTCGCGCCGCGGTGAAACCATTGTGGACACGGACGATCACATCCGGCCCGAAACCACCCTGGAAGGACTTTCCAAGCTGCGCGCAGCCTTCGGTAAGGACGGCACGGTCACCGGCGGCAACGCCTCTGGAATCGTGGACGGCGCGGCTGCGCTCATGGTCACCACCGCCGATGCGGCCAAGGCCGGCGGTCACAACGTCATGGCCCATGTGCGCGGTTGGAGCGTGGTGGGTTGCGACCCCAAGGAAATGGGCATCGGCCCGGTTCCCGCGATCCAAAAGCTCATGGCCGACACGGGCGTCAAGCTCGAGGACGTGGATCGCTTCGAAATCAATGAGGCCTTCAGCGCCCAGTACTTGGGTTGCGAAAAGGAACTCGGCCTGGACCGGGACAAGTGCAACGTGAACGGCGGTGCGGTCAGCCTGGGTCACCCCCTGGGCGCCACGGGCTCCCGCTTGCTCTTGACCCTGGCCATGGAATTGGCACGCAGCAACACCCGTTATGGTGTGGCTTCTGCATGCATTGGTGGCGGACAAGGAATCGCCATGTTGATCGAAAACCCGAACGCCTAAGGCCTAAGAGTCGACCCAGATGAACTCCCTGATTCACCAAACCGAAAGCGGTGAGCGCGTGGTGCGCTTGACCCCAGGAAAGCGTGTCCTGTTTTTGACCAAGGACTTGGAACTCATCCGCAAGCAGCTGCGCGGTGAAGTGAATCTCCAGATGTCCGATGTGGATCCCGCGGATCTGCTCGACGACATCAACACGGATACGATGACACCCGCATGGGTTTGCTTCCGCCACAAACCCGAGGACATCGCGCTGGACGCGTATGCGGGTTTGTTGGACGGCAAAGGCGAGCGTGTGTTCGAAACCAAAGCCCTGATGGACGGCGGTTTCGAAGTCATCGTTTCCGGCCAACGCAAGGGCACGGGGTCCAGTCGCGAGACCGCTCCCCAGTGCGAGAAGTGGTCGGGCATCAACCTGGTGATCGCCTCTTCGTTCGCACCGATCCACCGCCGCAACAACCTGAACCTGGGGCAGTTGATGGGGGACTACGACGTTCTCCAACGCCTCCAGGACGGACAGGAAATTGCCTTGGACGAACTCACGGCCGAGTACGATCCGGTCACCCGTGTCATGCTGGAGTCCGGCGGACTGTTCACTTTCAATTCGCGCTACGCCAAGGGCGAGGTCCAGGTTCCTGTGCCTCAAACGCCGGCCAAGCCCATGACCATGGCCGAGAAGATCCTGGCCAAGAAAATCGTGGGGGGCGTGGCCGGCAGGGACCAATACCTGGCGCCCGGCGATGTTTGCTTGGTGGCGGTGGACGGCGGCTACAGCCACGAGTTCACCACGGCCCAGGTGCATCATTTTCTCGCCCAGGAATTTGGTTCGGACTACAAGGTTCAGAACCCCAGCAAGTTCGGGGTCTTCGAGGATCACCTGCTGTACGCGGGTGACGTGGCGCGCATGGCGCCCTTCATCGATAAAATCCAGACCCTGCGCGACCTGCAGGTGGAGTTCCAAAAGCACACGGGCGTGCGCGACTACAGCGCCAAGGACGGAATCTCTCCTGGCATCTGCCACCAGGTAGCACGCGAGAAGTTCGTAGACCCGGGTGACTTCATCCAGGCCACCGACTCCCACACCTGCATGGGCGGCGGCAGCAACGCCTACGCCTACGGGGTGGGCACGACCGAATACGCCTCGCTCGTGCAGTCGGGCGTGGCGCCGATCGTGGTGCCCGAGTCGATCCGCTTCGAGCTCGTGGGCGAGCTCAAGCCCGGCGTCACGGCCAAGGACGTGATCCTCTACATCCTCATGACCTACGCCAAGCGCGAGGAGACCCTCGACCGCAGCATGGAGTTTGGCGGGCCGGGGCTCGCCAGCCTCAACATGGACGAGCGCGCGACGCTGGCCAACATGGCCACCGAGTGCTCCGCCAAGTCGGGTATTTGCGAGGCCGATGCGGCCACGCTGGATTGGCTCATGGAAAAGCGTGAGGGAATCTCCCGCACCGACATGGAGCAAGCTTGTGTCGCCGCCGACGCAGACGCCCACTACGATGGGGGACGCCACTCCATCGACCTCTCCGCCATCAAGCCGATGGTGGCTGAGCCCGGCGATCCGACCTACGGTAAGAACATCGAGGACCTGGGCACGGTCAAAATCGACATCGCATACGCGGGTTCCTGCACGGCCGGCAAGGAAGGCGACTTCGACTTCTATGCCCGCGTATTGAAGGACGCCCTGGATTCCGGCCGCAAGGTGGCCGACGGGGTTTCCATGTACGTGCAGTACGGATCCGAGACCGTACGCGATTACGCCCGAGACAAGGGCTACACCGAAATCTTCGACCGCGCTGGAGTGAAGGTGATCAACCCCGGTTGTGGCGCATGCATCGGATGCGGCCCCGGCGTCTCCGAGAATTCGGAGCAGGTGGCCGTGAGCGCCATCAACCGCAACTTCCAGGGGCGAAGTGGCCCTGGCCCCTTGTACCTGGCCTCGCCCCTCACGGTGGCAGCCAGTGCGGTCACGGGCCATATCGTGGACTACCGCCCAGGCATGTTCGCCTAGTCGATAACCAAGCAATTCGGGGCCACACCCCGGGTGGGAAAAGGGGCCAGCTCGACTGGCCCCTTTTCCGTTAACGTGGGGCCTGAGTAGTGGGTCCATGGCACTTGCTGCGCCCCAGGGAAGGATCGCCCATTTGGGCTGCGGATTGTGCCGCCATGCAGTGTCCTGCTTCTGGGACCCGCTGGGCTTCGAGTAAGGCTAGGGCAGGGAATGTTC
>JARGOW010000092.1 GCA_029212955.1 Planctomycetota bacterium
GGTTACGGTCTTGGTGACGCCCTCGGCAATTTCTTCCAGGGTTAGGTCGAGCACGATGCGCAGGTCACGGCCCTTGGAAGGGCCCCCCGGGCGTCGCCCGCGGCCGCCACCGCCACCGAACATGTTGCCGAAGCCACCGCCTCCGCCACCGCCGAAGATGTCTCCGAAGGCGGAGAAGATGTCCTCCATGTTGTTGAAGCCACCCGGGTGCCCGCCACCGGCGCCGCCGGCGAAGGCCTGGTGCCCAAATCGATCGTATTGGGCGCGCTTTTCCGCATCGCCCACCACGTCGTAGGCTTCGGCGGCTTCCTTGAATTTGGTCTCAGCCTCCTTGTCCCCCTGATTGCGGTCGGGGTGGTGTTGCATGGCAAGCTTGCGGTATGCCTTTTTGATGGCGCCCTGGTCGGCGTCCTTGGGCACACCTAGGACTTCGTAGTAATCGCGCTTGTCTGCCATGGAATCGGGAGGCGTTGGGTGGGGGTGGAGGTAGTTTTGGAGGCGGAGAAGGGGAATCCCTCTCCGCCTCCGTTGGCACTAGGCCGTTTGCTTGGAAGCCGAGTTAGGCAACCGTGCCGTCGATGGCTTCGCCATCCGCGCCCAGATCGGTGATCATGGAGTCGGTGGTGAGCAGCAATCCGGCGATGGAGGCGGCGTTCTGCAGGGCGGAGCGAACCACCTTGGCGGGGTCGATGACACCGGCCTTGAACATGTCGCCGTAGGTCAGGGTGAGGGCGTTGAAGCCGATGCTCTTACCCTTGTCGCGCACGTTTTCCACCACCACGGAGCCGTCTTCGCCGGCGTTCTCAGCGATTTGGCGCAGGGGGGCGGTCAAGGCGCGCTCGATGATGAGGGCTCCAAATTTCTCGTCGCCTTTGAAGCGAGCGCCGGCCACCGCGTCGGAAGCGCGCAGCAGGGCGACGCCGCCGCCGGGTACGATGCCTTCTTGGGTGGCAGCGCGGGTGGCGTTGAGGGCGTCCTCTACCAGGTCCTTCATCTGCTTCATCTCGGCTTCGGTCTTGCCGCCAACCTTGATGAGGGCCACGCCGCCGTCCAGCTTGGCGAGGCGCTCTTCGAGCTTCTCACGGTCGTAGTCGGAGGTGGAGGTTTCGATCTGGGCCTTGATCTGCTTGACGCGAGCCTTGATGTCCTTGGGCTTGCCAGCGCCCTTCACGACGGTGGTGCCGTCCTTGGTGACGATGACGCGGGCGGCCTGGCCGAAGTGCTCGATGGAGACCTTGTCCAGGGGGATGCCGATGTCGTCGGTGAGGGCGGTGCCGCCGGTGAGGACCGCGATGTCCTCCAGGTAGGCCTTGCGGCGGTCACCAAAGCCGGGGGCTTTGACGGCGCACACGTTGAGGATTCCCTTGAGGCGGTTGATGACCAGGGCGGTGAGGGCTTCGCCTTCCACGTCCTCTGCGATGACGAGCAGGGGGCGACCGGTTTGGGCGATGGCCTCCAGGGCGGGGATGAAGTCGCGCACGTTGGAGATCTTTTGGTTGCAGATCAACAGGTACGGGTTTTCAAATTCGCAGCTTAGCTTGGAGAGGTCCGTTGCGAAGTAGGGGGACAGGTAGCCCTTGTCGAATTCCATGCCCTCGACCACTTCGAGCTCGGTCTCCAGGGTGGTGTTTTCCTCGACGGAAACCACGCCCGAGTCGCCAACGGCGGTAAAAGCATCGGCCAGGATGGCGCCCACTTCCGGGTTGTTGTTGGCGGAGATGGTGGCGACCGAAGCTTTTTCTGCCTTGGACTTGACCTTGCGGGATTGCTCGCCGATGGACTCGACTGCGATCTCGACGGCCTTGTTGATGCCATTGCGCAGGGCGCTGGTGCTGACCCCGGTGGCCACGTACTTCATGCCTTCGGAGAAGATCGCGGAGGCGAGCACGGTGGCGGTGGTGGTGCCGTCGCCGGCAACATCGTTGGTTTTGTTGGCCACTTCGAGCACGAGCTTGGCGCCCATGTTTTCGAAGGGGTCTTCCAGTTCGATCTCCTTAGCCACGGAAACACCGTCTTTGGTGATGTGGGGGGAGCCGAAGGACTTGGCGAGGATCACGTTGCGCCCGGCGGGGCCCATGGTGACACGAACGGTTTTGGCGAGTTTCTCGATGCCAGCCTTCATTTTACTGCGGGCGGAATCGTCGAAGAGGATCTGCTTGGCCATGGTGGGTATTGGGTGGTTGTGCTTTTGGTTTTGAGTGAGTGCCTATGCGGCGTTTTGGTGGGGTGGGAAGGGGATGGGCTTACATGCCCATGCCCATGCCTCCCATTCCACCCATGCCGGGCATTCCGCCCATTCCATCCATGCCATCCATTTCGCCGGGACCGGCGGAGATGGTGGGCTCGGGCTTGTTGACGATCAGGGCGTCGGTGGTGAGTAGCAGGGATGCCACGCTGACCGCGTTTTGAAGCGCGGACTTGGTCACCTTGGCGGGGTCGAGGATTCCGGCCTCCAGCATGTCCACGTACTCTCCGGTCAGGGCGTTGAAGCCGAAGGAAGCCTTCTTTTCCTTGAGGATACGGTGAACGACGACCGGGCCTTCGAACCCAGCGTTCTTAGCTATGGTTTCCACGGGCTTGGTGAGGGCTTCGACCAGGATGTCGATGCCCATGTTGTAGTCTACGTCGTTCTTGAGGCGTAGGCCGTCGAGCACGGAGCGGCTGCGCAGCAGGGCGCATCCACCGCCGGGCAGGACGCCTTCAGCGACTGCGGCGCGGGTGGCGTGCAGGGCGTCCTCGATGAGAGCCTTGCGCTCCTTGACCTCGGTATCGGTTGCGCCGCCCACGTTGATTTGGGCGATGCCTCCGGTCAACTTGGCGAGGCGCTCCTGGAGCTTCTCACGGTCGTAGTCGGAGGTGGTGGTGGAGATCTCGTTGCGGATCTGAGAGACGCGATCTTCCACGGCGGGACGCTTGCCGCGGCCCGAGGAAATCGTGGTGCTCTCGGAGGTGACCAGCACGTGGCTGGCGGTTCCCAGGTGACC
The DNA here is from genome assembly GCA_029212955.1 of Planctomycetota bacterium. GTDB lineage: Bacteria > Planctomycetota > UBA1135 > UBA1135 > NORP259. The sequence goes on from JARGOW010000092.1 coordinate 2,985, forward strand.
GGCTTCGATCTTGTCGAGTTCCAGGTCCGAGTCCTTCATGATCGGCGTAGCGCCGGTCAGGGCAGCGATGTCGAGCAGCATTTGCTTGCGACGGTCGCCGTAACCGGGAGCTTTGATGGCGCAGGTTTGGATCACGCCGCGAAGCTTGTTCACAACCAGGGTGGCCAGGGCTTCGGAGTCCACATCCTCAGCGAGGATGACCAACTTCTGGCCGCTCTGCTTGATGGTCTCGAGCAAGGGCAACATCATTTGGATGTTGGAGATCTTGCCTTCGTGGATCAGGATCGCCGGCTTCTCCATGACAGCCTGCATGGTGTTCGGGTCCGTGACGAAGTGGGGGGACAGGTAGCCGCGGTCGAACTGCATGCCCTCGACCACTTCCACATCGGTCTCCATGGACTTGCCGTCTTCCACGGTGATCACGCCGTCCTGGCCGACCTTTTTCATGGCGTCGGAGATGAGCTTGCCCACCACCGGATCGTTGTTGGCCGAGATGGTGGCGATGTGCTGGATTTCCTTAGCGCCGGAAACCGGACGGGCCAGCTTGGTAAGGGCGGCGGCGACCGCTTGGGAACCGTCGGACATGGCCTGGTTCAAGCGAGCGGGGGCTGCACCAGCGGTGATGGCCTTCAAGCCAGCGCCGAAGATGGAGGCGGTCAGCAAGGTGGCGGTGGTGGTGCCGTCGCCAGCGATGTCGCTGGTTTTGCTGGCCACTTCTTTGACGAGTGCGGCGCCGAGCTGCTCAAAGGGGTCGGCGAGCTCGATTTCCTCGGCGACGGAAACGCCGTCCTTGGTGATGGTGGGTGCGCCCCAGCCCTTGTCCAGCACGGCGTTGCGGCCGCGGGGTCCGAGGGTGGTGACAACCGCCTTGGCAAGTTTGTCGACTCCGCGCTTGATGGCGTCTCGGGCGTCGGCTTCGAAGACCATTTCTTTGGTCATAGGAATGTGCTCTCGTTTTCGCAGGCGTCCCAGTGGGACGCGGGGATGGGGATAGAATGTCTCCTGTGCGTGGCACGGGACCCCAGGGCTAAGCAAGAAGGGTGCCGTTGAGGTGCGCTTTTCTAAGTTGCTTTGTATAAACGGCTTGCGTTGAATTCTGGGGCCCATGTCGTGGCTGCCAGGTTGGCAGCGCCCCCTGGGCGGTCCTGGCGCGGGCGCCAAACTGGCAGGTCGGTTCCGGAAAATCCTTCCAGGTCGCGTCCGGGCCGGATTGTTGGCCGGGCTGGGTCCCATTCCAGGCTATCTTGGGGCCATGCGAATCCCCGTGATCCTTCTACTTTGCGCTTCCGCTGCGCTCTTTGTTTCGGCCATTCCTGCCCCCCAGGAGGGTCAGGAGGCCAGGCTCACCTGGCGTAGCTTGGACGGAAAGTCACGTCAAACACCCCTGGAGCAGGCTCCCGGAACCAAACTCGAGGACTGGATGGGCCCATGGATGTCCCCCGAAGGGCTACAGGCCCCCGAGCCGGTCACCGGCGATGATGTACTGACCGTGGAGATGCTCGGCGGGGATCGCCTGTTTTGCAAGGCCTTGGGCGGGGATGGCGGCGCCCTGACCGTGAGCGCTGCGGGTGGGACGGAGCTGAGTCTTTCCATCGAGCAGCTCGCAGGATTCGAATGTGTTGCGCGGCGGGCGGGTCGGGGCAACCTTCAACCCGCACCGGAGGGGGATCGCTTGTACCGGCTTGCTGGTCGTGGTTTGGATCGGGTGGATGGCGTATTGGTCGGTTTTGACCCCGAAGGTGTGCGTTTTGAGGGCCGTTTGGGTGAAAAGCTCTATCCCTGGGCCGAGGTGGTGGGGCTCTTCATCGAGTCCCTGGGCGATGGGACGCAGGGATCGGGTGCGGGTACCAAGGAAAACCCCGTGGCCCTGGTGGAGTGGACCGACGGAAGTCGCATGCGCGGCCGTTTGGTGCGTCTGGGGGCCGATGCGGTGGTATTGGCGCCCATTGCCGAGTTCGAACTCCTCCCCTGGACGATTCCCATGGCCGCCGTCCGGGAACTGGTGTTGCTGGATGGTTCCTTCCGGTTTTTGCCCTGGCAGCCGATCGCCGATGCGGGTCCTTCCCGTTCCCCGTTCGACCCCCCTGGCGCGGAGCCCCTTGGAATGGTCTGGCCCCATCGCATCGACCGTGGAGTGACCGGGGACCGTTTGCTTGCGGGCGGCCGAACTTGGACCCAGGGGATCGGGGTGCATGCGCCCAGCCATCTCAGCTGGAACTTGGACGGGGCCGACTGCAGATTGATGCTGATGGCTGGGTTGGACGACTCTGCCAGACGGCCCCGGGGCGATGGTGGGTTGGGCGGGGGCACCGTGGAATTCCGCGTGCTCGTCGACGGCGAGCAGGCTTGGACCAGTGGCGTGATCAATGCCGATTCGGGTGTGGTTCAGCCGGACCCAATCGACTTGAGTGGCGCCAAGACGCTAGAATTGGTGGTGACCGATGGGGGGGACGGTCCCGTGTTGGATCGCGCCAATTGGCTGCGACCGCTCTTGGTCGGCTGCGAGTAGGCTGGGGCTAGCAGAGGGCCTGCTCTTTTGCCTCGCATTGCCTCAAGCTTTTCCAGCCAGAATCCAGGCCTTTGCTATCCTCTAACGCCATGGACAGCCGCCTACTCCTTCGACGTGTTTCTTTTTGGTCGGCAGGCGTTCTCCTGTTGGCCTGTTGGACGGGGGGCGAGGCGGAAGGCCGAGCACCTTCCGGGGCCCAGGACGGGGATACCGTGCGCTTCAGTCGAGACATCCGGCCCCTGCTTTCGGGGCGGTGTTTTCAATGTCACGGTCCAGACCCTTCGAGTCGCAAAGCCGACCTGCGACTGGACTTGAGGGAAGAGGCGCTTCGAGATCGGGATGGAACCGTCGCGATCGTTCCCGGTGACTTGGAAGCGAGCGAATTGTGGTACCGCGTTTCCACCGACGATGAAAGCGACTTGATGCCTCCCCCGGAGTCCCACCGGGCCTCACTCAATGCAGGGGAGTTGGATCTGATTCGGCGTTGGATCGAACAGGGTGCAGAGTACGAAAGGCACTGGGCCTTTGAAGCCCCGGAGCGCCCCGTGGATTCGGCAGGCGGCGGCCATGGAATCGATGGATTCTTGGGGGCCAAATTGGCCGAAGCTGGATTGACCCAAAGGCCAGCGGTGGCCCCTGAACTTGCGCTTCGGCGCTTGTTCTTGGATTTGACAGGGCTGCCTCCCAGCCTGGCCGAACTCGAGGAATTTCAAGCAGAGCTCCACTCTCGAACCTTCGACCAAGTTTGGGCCGAGCAAGTGGCGCGCCTCTTTACGGAAGAACCCTATCGCAGCCGCTACGCCGAGCGCATGACGAGCCCATGGCTCGACCAGGCGCGGTACGCGGACACCATCGGAATCCACACCGACAACGGGCGGCAGATATGGCCCTGGCGGGATTGGGTGCTAGCGGCCTATAGGGGCAATATGCCCTTCGACCAGTTCCTCACGGAGCAGTTGGCAGGGGATTTACTACCGAATGCAACCGTGCAGCAGCGTGTGGCCACAGGGTTCCTGCGCAACCATGTCATCACCGATGAGGGCGGCGCCATTCCCGAGGAGTACCTGGTGGAATATGCCGTGGACCGAGTGGACACGACCTCCCAAGTGTTCCTTGGTTTGACCGTGGGGTGCGCCCGCTGCCATGATCACAAGTTCGATCCGATCAAACAGTCGGAGTATTTCAGCCTATTCGCCTTCTTTGCTTCCAACGATGAGCCTGGGCTCTATACCCAGGAGTCCGATGCGAACCGGGCCTTCGAGCCTGCCATGGAGGTACCCACGGGGGAACAGTTGGCGGAAAGGGAGCGGCTGATCGAAGCAACCTTGGCCCGCAAAGCGGAGCTGTCCAATCCGAGTGAGGCGGAGCTACAGCAGCTGGCCACATTCAAGGAACGATTGCCGGCGGACATGGGATTGAATTGGGTGGAGGCGCCCGTGCGTTTCGCCGAGTCCAAGGGTGGGGCCACACTGACCGTGACCGGGGCGGGTTCGGTCCTGGCTTCCAAGGAAAACCCGGATACGGACACTCACACGCTTGTGATGGATGTGGCTGGGAAGGGCCTGCGTTTGATCCAGTTGGACGTGCTAGGTCATGGGAGCTTCTCCAACGGGGCGCCGGGTCGGGCGGGGAACGGCAATGCGGTTTTGACCGGGGTGCGGGGGAAAGTGACCTCGATTCAAAATGCAGAACTCACCAATGAGTTGACCTGGAGCTGGGTTTGGAGCGACTTTGCCCAAGACAACGAGGACTACAGTTTGCTTCGGGCGCTGGGGCGGGGGCCCCACAAGGGGTGGGCGATCGGTGGGCACAACGATCCGGCCGAGCATGTGGCCTTGCTCATGGCCGATGGGGAATTTGGATACGAGGGGGGCAGCCGCGTGGAGTTGGAATTGCAATACGATTCCCCCTATGCCGGGCACACGTTTGGACACGTTCGCGTGGGGATCGGAGTGCTTCCGGAAGCGGGCGTGGAGCGCATGCCCGTTACCCAGGGCCACTGGTATCTTGCGGGTCCATTCCAGTTGGAGGAAGGCGACGAAGCCTACAAGCAACAGTGGGGACCTGAAACGATTCCCGAGCTCGACCTGGAGCAGTCCTTCGGCGAGGGAGCGGCCATCCGTTGGGCTTACCGGCCGGGGTTTGTGGACGGCAAAGTGCATTCCCTGACGGCAGGAACCAACGTACACTTCCTGGCCCGAGAGATTTACAGTCCCAGCGCGCGCACCTTGGATATTTCTATCGGCTCGGATGATGGATTTGCGATCTATCTGAATGGCGAACAGATCTCCCAACGGGAGGTGCCTCGGGGAGCAGCGCCCGATCAGGATCGCGTGGCGCTACCCCTTCGGGCTGGGCTCAATTCGCTCGTGTTCAAGGTCGTCAATACCGGCGGTGCGGCGGGTTATTACTACAAATCCTTACCTTCCCCGGAGGTGCTAGCCGCCGACTTGCTCCCTGGGATTTTAGACCTGGCGGTCCACGGGGATGGCGGCGAAAGGTACGAAGCGGGAATCGCGCACGCCTGGCGATTGTCAATGTCCGCGGAATATCGTGAGGGCGTACGGGTGTTGGATGGCTTGCTGGAGGCCAAAACCGAATTGGACCAGGCCATCCCAAAGACCATGGTGATGAAGGACCGCATGGAGCCTCGACAGGTCTTTGTGTTGGACCGCGGTGAATACGACAAGGCGGATTCGAGCCGGCCCGTGGAGCCCGGTGTGCCCGCGGCGTTTGGCGGTCTGGTGCCTGCTATCCAGGGGAAACCGGCCACGCGATTGGACCTGGCAAATTGGATGGTTTCCCCGGACAACCCTCTGGTGGCCCGGGTTGCGGTGAATCGGCTTTGGCAGTTGATCTTTGGAACGGGCCTGGTGTCCACCTCCGGAGATTTCGGGTACCAGGGAAGCTGGCCCAGCCACGAGGACCTACTGGATTGGTTGGCCGTGGAATTCGTGGATAGCGGTTGGGACGTGCAGCATATGCTGACACTGATGGTGAGCAGTCGGGCATACAGGGCTGCCTCCGATGCCGAAGGTGCCGCCCAGGACTTGGATCCGGAGAACCGCTGGCTTTCCCACTTCCCAAGGCGGCGGCTGGATGGGGAGCAGATCCGCGACCTGGCTCTGCACGCGTCCGGCCTGCTCCACGAGCAATTCGGCGGCGTGCCGGCCAAACCCTATCAGCCCACCGGGCTTTGGAGTGAAGTGGCCATGCTGGCCTCCAACACGCGCAATTTCGAGCAAGGGCAGGGGAAGGATTTGTATCGGCGTAGCGTGTACACCTATTGGAAGAGAGCCTGCCCACCGCCCTCCATGATGATCTTCGACGCACCGACCCGCGAGTACTGCGTGGTGCAGCGATCGCAAACCAATACGCCCCTGCAGGCCTTGGCGCTTTGGAATGACGAGCAATTCCTCGAAGCCGCGAGGGTATTGGCCCAACGCACATTGGCTGAGTCGTTTTCCGATTCGGACAGACTGCAGCGCATGTTCCAGCGTTGCACGGGAAGGAGCCCAAGCCGTTCGGAGCTTGGCCTTTTGGAGGAGACCCTGGCCGCGGCCACGCTGCGTTACATGGAAGCGCCGGAGGCCGCCGCTTCCTGGCTGGGCGCGGGCGCCGCGCCACGCCCTATGGACCAGGAGATCCCGCGCTTGGCCGCCTGGACCCTGGTGGCCAGTTCGATTTTGAACCTGCACTCGACCCTGACCAACGGATGAATCACCCCGAACCGAACCCCCGCTTCGAGCGGGAATTGCACCTGACCCGGCGTCGTTTTTTTGGGCTGGGAGCCGCTTCCGTGGGCGCGCTCATGGGAAAGGCTTCCTTGGCTGGATTGGCCATGGACGGGGCCCTTGGGCAAAGGCGCACGCAGGACTCCCTGCCGGGATTGACGCATATTCCCGCCAAGGCCAAGCGCATCATTTACATGCACATGGAGGGCGGGCCTAGCCACTTGGACCTGTTCGACTACAAGCCGAATCTGCACGAGCGCTTCGACCAGGACTTGCCTGAATCCGTGCGCGATGGGCAGCGCTTGACCGGGATGACTTCGGAGCAGAAGCGCTTTCCCGTGGCGCCGTCCATGTTTGAATTCAAGCGTTATGCCAACAACCAGGACGGCGCATGGATCTCGGAACTGATGCCCCACATGGGCGGTGTGGCGGACAAGATCTGCATCGTGCGTTCCATGCACACGGACGCCATCAACCACGAGCCGGCGATCACATTCTTTCAAACGGGCAATCAGCTGCCCGGCCGACCGAGTTTTGGATCCTGGTGTAGCTACGGACTCGGGGACGGCAATCAGAACCT
>JARGOW010000093.1 GCA_029212955.1 Planctomycetota bacterium
CAACAGGGGGACGTAAAGCGTTGGGATCAGGGGCTCCCCATCAACGTACACCAGTACCCAATAGGTTGCCGCAACCACCCCACCCAACCAGCCCGCAGAACGACCGAAACACTGCCGCGCGATGAGGAGGGTTAAGGCCACGGTGGCCACCCCCAATAGGCATTGGACCACGCGCAGGGCAAGCAAACTGCCCCCGGTCACCTTTAGGACGGCGGCCATGAACCACGGATAGAGCGGCGCGCGGAAAAAGGCGCCCTCTTGGAAGGACTCCCCAGCCATCAGGGCCCGGGCCCAATCCAGGTGATACAAGCCATCCATCACCGGTGCATCGAAGCGCGGGTTGTCCCGCATGGCCAACACGTTGATCAGTCGGAATGCAAAAGCCAACAGCAGCAGAATCACCAGACCCCACCGTTCCCGGGAGCTCCACGGGGATCGTGCGCATTCAGGTTGGACCGAATCGTAACTCGGGGAGTCTTGGGTGATCTTCTCCATGGCTTCGTTGTGGGCAATTCAGTTTCGAGCGGCCTTCCCACCCCGACGGGCTACGGGACCGCGCCCATTTAGAAGCCAAAGATAGCGCCTTTTCCCTTCACAGCTCCAGGGATCTTCCCCGCCCTGCCCTTCATCGACAATTTGGCGTCCTAATCGGAGGATTCCCCAGCCCCTTGGCTCCCCCGGGGTCGGCCGCCCCCTAAACCCACAACCGCAAAACCCACCCCAACCCCACCGCCACGGCTCCGAGCCAGGCCACATGGAATAGGACTGGAGCCGGGCCATTCCGCCGCAGGCAGCTCAGCCCCATGCCCACCAGATAACAAAGCGTCGCGGCGAGCCCATGCCAAAGCCCCTCCGGCGACCAGGTGGGCACATTCCCCGCACCCGGTTGGGCCCAAGCACCCACGGCAAAGGCCGCGCCCCACAATCCGGCGGCAAATCTGGACTGGAGCCACCCGCCCCCCAACTTGGAATCCGCCAGCACATAGACCAAAGCCACCGGCAGAAATAGAGCTCCCCCGGGACCCGGCCGGCCCACATGGGGCAGGAACCAAGCGAAAATCGCAATGGGAGCGATCAACCACAGCCAGGTCCAGATCATGGCCTGGAGCCCTTCGCGCCTCTGCTTCGCCAGGCAAGCCAGGGCCAATGCCAATGCCAAGCCCCCACCACCCTGCCAAGCCGTTGAAACCAAGGCCTGCCATGCCGGAACTGGCTGCCAAGGCGATCCCACCAGTACGATGGCCCGCCCCCCGGCCGTCCAAGAATCTGCCGTCAGCCCCCCGCCGTCGAACCTGTACGACAAGCGATCCAAGTGCCCAGGGCTGGACTCCAGAAACAGCTGATTGGCCAATTCCGGGTTCTCACGATCCATCAATTCAGCCGGCCAGGAAGCCTCCCACTCCACGCGGACCTCCTGCAACGTTGGCATTCCGAAGCCATCGAATTCCCTGGGGAAGGGCTCGATGAGCCGCAATCGCGCCATTCCGGGCGGCAATCGATCGGGCCCCAACCGGTACCCTTCCGCCAAGCATTGCACGATGGTTTGACTACCAAATTCCAATTCCATGGCGGACAGCAGGCCATCTCCGTCCGGATCCAGCCCCGGCAGCTCCTCTATGAGAGAAAGCGATTGCACCCGACTGCTAAAGCGCAGGCCTTCCCAAGACAAGGTGAGCTCGGTTTGGCTTCTAGAGTCGTTGTGGGCGTACATGGTCAATAACAGAGCCCAAACATGGGGCTCGCTGCGAGGTGATCCGGAAGAAAACTCACACGATCGCGGCCTAGCGTGGCCGCCACTCGGTAGGGACGCTACGCTGACCCCCTGAAAACTTGCACGTGGGAGACATTTCTGAAACTCCGGCGTACAAGTCACCTCGGAGAGGGTCTAGAAACGGCCCCTTCCCAGAATCCCCCCTTCCTAAAACTCAACCCATGTTCTCAACAACACGTAGGACCGCCCTCTTCGCCCTTCCCCTTGCAGCCATGCTTACCCTGGTAGGCTGCAGCTCCGATTCCGGCGACGCCGCCGAGGCTTCGGAGTCCGGCACCCTGTACTTCAGCGCCATCCCCGACGACAATAAGACGGAATTGGCCGCGCGCTACCAACTGCTCGCCGACTACCTCTCGGAGAAGCTTGAGGTCAAAGTGGCTTACAACCCGAGCTCCAACTACTCCGCTTCCGTAGAGTCCTTCAAGGCCGGCGACATCCAGCTCGCATGGTTTGGCGGCGGTTCCGGCGTCCAAGCACGCACCGCGGTCGAAGGCGCCCACGCCATCGCCCAGGGCAAAGTGGACCCCCAGTACAAGTCGTACTTCATCGCAAACGTGGACTCGGGCTTGACCCCTTCCGACGACTTCCCCATGGGAATGGAAGGCAAGACCTTCACCTTCGGAAGCCCCGGCTCCACCTCCGGCCGCATCATGCCTGAGTACTTCCTCAAGGAAGCCACCGGCAAGGGCCCCGAAGAATTCTTCGGACATCCCAACAAGTTCTCCGGCAGCCACGACCTGACCGCCGAGCAAGTTCAGGACGGAACCGTTCAGTGCGGCGCCATGAACTACAAGACCTACGATCGTCTCGTGGCCAACGGCAAGATCGATCCGGCCAAGTGCATCAAGATCTGGACCACCCCCGATTACCCTGATTACAACTGGACCGCACACCCCGACCTGGAGAAGCGCTTTGGCGCTGGCTTCACCGAAAAGCTGCAGAAGGTCCTGATCGAAATCACCGATGCTGAAATCCTGAAGGCCCTCGACCGCCCCGAAGGCCTCATCGTCGCCACCGACGCTGATTTCCAGCCCGTGGCCGACACGATGAAGGAACTGGGACTGCTGCGCTAACCTAGCCTTCAAGGCAACCGCGCGCAGCATGGATCCCGTTTTCATCGTCGAGGATCTCGGGCTCTCCCTTGGAGGGACCGAGATCCTGAAAGGCTTGTCCTTCACCGTAAATCCCGGGGAGCGAATCGCGTTCCTCGGGCCAAGCGGTGCGGGTAAGACATCCTTGCTCCGCGTGTTGGCGGGCAACCACCAACCGAGCTCCGGGCATGTGCACACTTTGGGCATATGCCTGAGCGAGTTAAAACCAGCGGGCATTCGCAGGGTCCGCTCCCAGATGGGTTTTGTACACCAAGACCTGGCCCTGGTACCCAATCTGCGCGTCCTCCAAAATGTGCTCGCTGGGCGCCTGGGGCGGCTCAAAGCGCTCGCGGCCTTGCGCAGCCTATTGTGGCCCAACAAGGAACAAACCCACCGGGTGTTCGAATTGCTCGAAGAACTGGGCATTGGGGACAAACTGTACGAACGCACCCTTTCGCTTTCCGGAGGCGAACAACAGCGCGTAGCCCTGGCTCGAGCCCTGTATCAGGATCCGAGGGCTCTCCTGGCCGACGAGCCCGTCTCCGCCGTGGATCCAGCGCGCTCGCGGGATCTCATCCGACTCATGTCCAAGGTAGCGGAAGACCGCAAACTGCCCCTCCTGGTGAGCCTTCACAACCCCGAATTGGCCCGAGAGTTCTTCCCGAGGTTGGTGGGATTGCGTCAAGGATCCATCGTCTTTGACCTTCCCAAGGAACAGGTCACCGACGATCACCTGGAAGCGTTGTACCGCATTCCTTCCAAGGCCTCGTTTCCGGCGGATCAACGGGCATGACCCAACCGCCCAAGGCTACTCCACGCTTCAAACGCAGATATGCGTTGGTCCTGCTCGCTGCCCTGGGCCTGCTTGCAGCCTACGGTCTCAACCTGCATTGGAAAGGCTTGCTGCCACGCGGCGAAGGCTTCGTTCTTTGGAAGCGCTTTTTCTCCGCCGCCTTGAGCCCCGCGTTCAATTACGAAAGTACGTCCGTACCTGCGGGCACCCCACCCTTCCTGTTGGTGGTTTTCCGTTCGGTCCTTCGCACCCTTGAGTTTGCCGTGGCTTCCATGGGGTTGGCGCTGGTGGGTGGACTGATTCTCGGTGTGCTCTCCTCCCACAGTTTCTGGGACTCCGCCCTTGGCCAGGGGCGCCAGGGAACCAAGCTCCGAAACCGACTGCGGATCTTCTTTCGAACGATCGCCGCCCTCTTGCGCAGTGTGCACGAGCTGCTTTGGGCCATCCTCTTTCTTGCGGCCATCGGGCAAACCACGAGCGCGGGCCTCTTGGCGCTGACCCTGCCCTTCACCGGTATCCTGGCCAAGCTCTTTTCTGAAATGCTCGATGAAGCGGCCAACGAGCCCTCGGCCGCATTGGAAGGATTGGGCTGCCATCCGGGGGTCGCATTGCTCGTAGGTCGACTTCCGATCGCATGGCCGGATATGGCCGCCTATGGCTTCTACCGTTTTGAATGTGCCCTGAGGTCCTCCGCGGTGCTCGGATTCTTCGGGTTTCAAACCATGGGCTACCACCTGGAACTCTCCTACAACAGCCTGCATTACCGCGAGGTTTGGACCCTCCTTTACGCGCTGCTATTCACGGTATGGGGCCTGGAAAGGTGGAGCGGTATTCTGCGCAGGAGTGCTGTCCGATGACCGCAACCGACCGCCCCCAATCCGAACCCGATCGACTTCGTTTCAACGAAGAGCGCATTCGCCTGTTGCACAAGAGTCGCCCGCAGAATCGGGCCGTCCAAGTTTCTGGCGGCCTATTCGTCTGCATGGCTCTTTTCTCCCTTTGGCATTTGGACCTGCAATGGGGTCGCCTGTTTGCGGATCCCTCCGAGCCCGGGTTGTTTCGTTTTCTGAACCAGGACATCCGACCGCACGTGACCCGTCAACCCGATTGGACTTGGGCCGACCTGGGCACCTGGTTGCTCACCCTGCTCCGTGATTATGGCCTGAGGGCCACCTGGGGAACGTTGTTGCTTGCCACAGCGGCCATGGGTTTGGCCGGCTTTGGTGGACTGCTTCTGGCCCCCTTGGCCGCCCGCACCCTCACGGTCCCCGACCCCTATATGGGCCTGCAGAACGGGCGCCGTTCGCTCCTGTCCTCCGCCGTCCGTAGCCTTTGCTTGGCCATGCGAGCCCTGCCTGAATACGTGCTTGGGTTCCTATTGCTCGCGCTCTTGAGTGGCTCCACCTGGCCCGCCGTATTGGCTCTAGCCTTGCACAACGCGGGCATTTTGGGCCGCCTGTTCGGGGATAGCCTGGAGGACGTGCCCGTCACACCCATGCGAGGTCTGGCTGCCGGAGGAGCTCGCCCGTCGGGATTGCTGCTGTTTGGTGGCGCCCCCCAGGCTTTTTCCCGATGGCTGGCCTACATATTCTATCGCTTCGAAACCTGCGTGCGTGAAGCCACCGTGCTCGGCATGCTGGGAGTCATCTCCATTGGCTACTACGCCAAGGAAATGAGAAGTCGGCAATTTTACGATGAACTCTTCGTACTCGTGCTGCTTGGAGCCCTGCTGGTGCTCCTGGCCGACGCCCTGTCGGGTTGGCTTCGCAGCCGATTGAGACAGGGCTGACGCCAACTAGCCCCCCCCACCCGCGCTCCCAGGAACCAAGTCTATGACCCAACCCGCCATCGAAATCCGAAACCTGGACAAGCGCTACGGCAAGGTGCACGCCCTGCGCTCCGTGAGCGTGACCGTTCCTGCGGGGCCCGTGGGGCTTCTGGGTCCCAACGGCGCCGGAAAAACCACCATGCTGAAGTTGTTGCTCGGCATGCTGGCTCCCAGCGGCGGTGAGGCCAAGATCGCGGGGCTCAACCCCACCAGCCGCAAGGAACGCTTGGCCATCCGGCAAAAAGTGGGATACATGCCCGAAAGCGATTGCCTGATCCCCGGCATGAGTGCCGTGGAATTGGTGGCCCTACTAGGAAGACTCTCGGGCATGCCCGCGCCCGATGCCATGACCCGGGCCCACGAGGTTCTGGACTACGTGGGAACCGGAGAAGAGCGCTACCGAAAGAACGAGGAATATTCCACGGGTATGAAACAACGCATCAAGTTAGCCCAAGCCCTCGTACACGATCCGCCCATTCTGCTCTTGGATGAACCCACCAACGGATTGGACCCCAAGGGACGCAAGTTCCTCCTGGACCTGGTCGCGGACCTGGGTCGCAAACAGGGCAAACACGTGTTGCTTTGCACCCACCTACTACCGGATGTGGAACGCACCTGCGACCACGTCATCGTTATGAACCAAGGCAGTGTGATCGAGCAGGGCAGCATCGCCAACCTCACCGAAACCACAGCCAACGTGGTGCATGTGGCGATTCAAGCCACAAGCGAGGAATCCCGAACGCAATTCATTGCGCGCGTCCGGGAGCATGGCCACAAGGTACAAGGCGTGGCGGGCAACACCCTCCACCTGCTCTTTGACCAGGACGAAGTCCCGATGGATGGATTCTTCGAGTTGGCCCGTTCCACCGGGGTCGTCCTCACGCACATCGTCCCCCAGCGTTCCACTTTGGAGGACGCATTCCTGAAGGCATTGGAGCAGGACAACAACGGAACCATGCCCGTAACCACGGGGGAGGCAATCGTATGAAAGCTACCACCCATACGGAATTGTATCGGGCCTATGAAGACCCGCTGCACCCCAGACCGCCCGTGGAACGCATCATGGCCTGGTCGGGCATTCGCCAGGGCTTCCGCAAGAAACTACCGGCCCTCTCGTTCTTTGGCCCCTCCGTCATCGTGGCTCTAGTGGGCTGCGTCTGGGTGCACCTGAGCTTCTCCCTCAAGGGCATGCTCAAGGACGGGGACGGCTCCGATGCGGTGGCCGCGACCATCCAACAGGTCCTCGGAAACGTCTCGAGCACCATATATCAGTTTATGCAAACCGAGCAGTTCTTCGCATTCCTTACTGTCGCCTGGTATGGCTCCAGATTGATTGCCGATGACCGCAGGCTCTCCGCCAACCTGCTCTATTTTGCCAGGCCGATCACCCCCATCCGATACATCTTGGGGAAGCTCGGGACCGTCGGGGCCTTCGGAGTTTTCACCCTACTAGCACCGGCCCTTTTGATCTGCGTACAAGCCGCCTTCTCCTCCCCCGACTGGGTGTTCCTCACGGACAACTTCGGTGTGGTCATCGCTGTTGTCGGCTACTGCCTCCTTTGGATCTTCGTCATGTCCAGCGTCATTCTGGCCATCTCCAGTTGCTTCAAGCGGCGCAGCCTTTCCCTGGTCTGCTGCTTTATCGTTCTTTTCTTAAGCCATGGAATCACCCAGGTGCTTTCCGAAGCCACCGACAAGGGCTACTACGGCCTGCTCAGCCTGATGAGCAACCTGCAATCCATCTCCAAGTGGCTGTTCCACGAAAGCAGTTTGATCACGAACATGGCCAATCGGAGAACCGGTATGGGCTCGAGGTTTGATGTGGACATCACCCATTCTTTCCTCGCCCTGGGCGTCATGACTTTGATTGCTTGGATCATTCTCTATCGAAACGTGAAGCGCATGGAGGTGATCTCGTGAGCGATTCCCCCATCATTCACGCCAACCAACTCGGACGCTGGTACGGGGAGGTGGTCGGCCTCTCTGATCTGGAGGTCCTGTTCCGCCCCGGCATCACCGGTTTGCTCGGCCCCAACGGCGCGGGCAAATCGACCTTGATGCGCCTGATCGTTGGCGAGCTAAAACCCTCGCGCGGCTCCATATCCGTCCTTGGAATGCGGCCATTTGCCAACCGGGCCCTGTACCCGAGGCTTGGCTTTGCACCCCAACAGGATGCGCTTTACGACGATATGAGCGGTGTCGGTTTTGTACGGCACCTGCTTCGAATGGGTGGATTCTCTTCGGGCGAGTCGAAGCGCATGGCCACCACCGCCATGGAGCGCGTCGGTCTTGCCGACGCCATGGACCGAAAATGCGGCCAATACTCCAAGGGTATGCGCCAGCGCACGCGCCTGGCCCAAGCCATCGCCCACAACCCCGACCTGTTGGTCCTAGACGAACCGTTGACCGGATTGGACCCGGTGGGGCGCCGGCAAATCATCGATCTTTTCGCCGAGTTGGCGAAGGATGGCAAGAGCTTGATCGTTTCCAGCCATGTGCTGCACGAGGTACAAAGCCTGACCGACACCATCGTGCTCTTGCACCGGGGCCGCCTGTTGGCCCAGGGCGACGTGGGCGAGATCCGTGGACTGCTTTCCAGCCATCCGCGCGAGGTTCGCATCCAGGCACGCGACCCCCGCCGCCTGGGCTCCCTCCTCCTTTCCTGGCCCCACGTGAAGCGGGTGGAGGTGGTCGATGACTCCAAGCCCTTGGATGAATTTGAGTCCACGGGGTCCGACGAGCCCAACCGTATCGGGGAACTGATCGTTTTCACCGAGGACCTCAACGGTTTCTACGGGAAACTCGGCGGGGCCGTTCAAGAGACTGCACCCGGCATGCTTTCCCTCGCCAGCTCCGACGCGGATTTGGAATCCGTCTTCGACTACCTCACCCAGTGACAGGAGACCCCTCATGATCCGCGCCCTATCCAGCACCCTGTTTTCGCTTCAGCACCACCTTTTTGCCCTGCTGCGGTCGAAGCGTTTCCTTTTCATCATTCTCCTGGCCGCAATCGGCCCGATCCTGGCCCAGCTGACCTCGGACCCCGATCGCCCCATGGACCACCTCAGGCCCATCGCCATGGTGATGACCCTGAGCATCTTGGCTCCCCTCGCGGGCCTGCTCATGGGATCCAGCGTCCTTCGGAGGACATGGAGTCTAAAACGCTCACCTACCTTTTCACCCGGCCGGTGCCCCGGTGGACCCTTTTCCTGGGTCGCTGGGCCGCGAGCGCGCTCATCGTTGCGGTCCTGCTTGGAGTTTCCGCCTGGTGGATTGGGTTCGATGCCACGAGCATGGCAGAGAACGTGAAACTGCGACCCCGACACCAGGTTCCCGATGGGTTCACTGGCAGGTTTGTGGTGGCTTCCGTGCTATCGGGAGTGCTCTACACCACGATGGCGGCGGGGCTATCCACCTTCATGAAACGCGCCATCATCGTGGGCCTGTCCTATGCCTTCGTGCTCGAAATGGTTGTGGGCAACATGCCCGGATCCACCATGCGTTTGTCGATCCAGTACTACCTGCGCAACATCATCCTGGACGGTGAGGTGAAGGCCTTTTCCAACTTTGGACCCTTCAGTACCATGGAACTCATCACCCCCTCCGAAGCGCTACTGCGCCTTGGATTGGTCCTGATTGCCTTGTTGGTCAGCGGCTGTTATGTGGTGCAGCGTCGTCAATATGTGTTGTCCTCCTAGAAGAAATGTAGCCCCCATGTAACGGCCATTCCCGGTCTACTCAAGGGGACAAAGGCCAGGGGACACCCTGTCCCCTGTGGGCGGCAAAGCTTGGGCCTCTGGTGGCAAAAAGGGGCTCCACGGGGCATGGGAGCCACTTGGCACAGGGTGTGCATAAGGGTAAGTAACGAAGCGGATCCACCCCGGATCCCCGCCGCCGAACCCAAAAAGCACGGAGTCTCCCATGAAGTTCACAGTCCTACGCTACGCCCTTCCCGCCGCCCTGGCCCTGGTGACCCTGGTCCCCTCCTCGATGGCCAGTACCGCGAAGGCCGACTGGAACATAAGCCTGGGCAGTCGAGACTTGGGAATCACCATCGGGTCCCCCGGACACCCCAGAGCCCGCACGCGGACTCGCACTCGCACCCGCGCCCCCCAGCGTTCACGCTGCATCACCCCGGCCCGCGGCCATTGGAAAACGATCACGGAACAGGTCTGGGTCGAAGGTCGCACCCACAAGGAATGGGTGCCCGCCCGCTACGAAACGGTCCTCGACTCCCGTGGCGGAGCCCACCGGGTCCTGGTCTGCGAAGGCCACTACCGCACGGTGCGTGAACCGGGCCACTACGAATCGCGCTCGC
>JARGOW010000094.1:0-5877 GCA_029212955.1 Planctomycetota bacterium
TGCCTCCACCGGCTCCGCCCATGGTGAAGGCGGGGCGGATGACACAGGGAAGGCCAATTTGAGAAAGGACGCGTTGAGCGTCCTCTAGTGAGTGGGCAATGCCGGAGCGAGCGCATTCGAGGCCGGCCGAGGCCATGGCGGCGCGGAAGAGATCCCGGTCCTCCGCTTTTCGGATGACGTGGGCATTGGCGCCGAGCATCTCGATACCCAATCGCTCGAAGACACCTTTTTCGTCGAGCACCAGAGCCAAGTTCAGGGCCGTCTGGCCTCCGAGGGTGGGCAGGATCGCGTCGGGGCGCTCTTTCTCGAGCACAGCCTCCACGTATTCGGGAGTCAGGGGCTCGATGTAAGTCGAGTCCGCCATCTCCGGATCGGTCATGATGGTGGCGGGATTGGAATTGACCAGGATGACCCGGTAGCCCTCTTCTTTGAGAGCTTTACAGGCTTGGGTTCCTGAGTAATCAAATTCGCAAGCTTGGCCGATAACAATCGGCCCGCTGCCAAGGATCAGGATCGACTCAATGTCGTCGCGGCGCGGCATAGGAGGCGGAGGGTTGAGCCCTCGGGGGCGGGGTGGTGGGGGGACTGCCCGCCGGGAACGCATCCTTCCCTGGCAAAGCGCTCAAGTAGAGCACACGCACCTGCCCCTGTCGAGCTGTTACGGCAGTTGCTCGAAAGGTATCAGCCCTTCTTTTGTCAGTGCCCTGGTCGGGCGGCGCAGGGGCCCTTCCGGGGGGAGTTTGGCCTCGATCCATGGGGTCCAGGCAGGGGGCTTAGGAAGGGTGCCCCAGCCGTCCAATACCAATCCCTTGGGAGCGGGCTCCACGAGCACGGATAGGTGATTCTCGGCTCCCTGGGCGCCGGCTAGGGCTGTGGAAAGCCCCAGGCGAAATCGGCTCAAATACGCTCGCGCGGAGGATTCCGTGAGCAGCAAATCGGAGTCCGACAATTGTTCGTGGGCCGCAGCAATCCAGGCCCGGTCGGGATTCCTGCGTTCCACCCAGTACGAGCTGGCCACGGTGAGTATGAGTTGGGTGGCCACCAAGGCCGTCGCCCATCGGGTTTGGGCGGGCCCCTGGGTTCTTCGGGTCAGCCAATCCGCAACGCCCACCCCCGCGATGGGTAATAGGAACGCGCCCCTGGGGCCCTGGTCCAGGCCACCAGCGACAAGGGGGGCCACACCCACGGCAATCCAGGCCAGGACCCAGGTGGGCGCGGGCTGTTCCTCGACCTCGCGGCGGCCTATCACCAGGTGAATGAGCCCCATCCAAGAACAGCCCAGCGCTGCGACCCAGAAGGCCACGCCAGCGATCCAGGAATCCGATCCAGGGCGGATGCCGACGATGGAATCCCAAAGCTCCAACCAGGAGCCTCCTCCGGCGGTGACCGAAACCCAGATGCAAACGATGCTCACAACGGCGAGTCCGAACGCATTGACGCTCCCCTGGTCATCGTCCTTGCCCTGGGATTTCACGGCCCAAATGGCCGCGGGTGCCAACCAGATATTCTCTGGCTGCAGCATGAATGCCAGGAGCAGGTAAGAGGAAGCCCTCCACAGGTAGCCTTGCTTGTGGCTTTGCTTGGTTTGGAAGAGGCTGGTGCAAAGCAGGGTGGCACCGAGCAGGCCTGCGGAAAAGTCCAAGGGAAGGGTGCCGCCCAGCCAGGCCAGGGGGGAGATCGTGACGAGCAGGGTGGCGGCCAGGGATACCCCGTGACCGAATCCAATGCTTTGCATCAACCGCATGAGCAGGAAGAGGCTCGATCCGTACAGCACCGCGGACCACAGGAATGCCGCCGGTTCGATTCCCATGCCAAAAAGGGCTTGGGTCCCCAAGATAGGGAGGGCGGAGAGGCCTTGGGGGGTGGGCCCGGACCCGGCCAGTTGCCAGATGGTTTCCATGCCACCGAAGAAGCGCTCTGTGGGAAGTCCTAGTGCGACTAGAATCAGGCCAAGGGATAGCAGAACAGCTTGCCAACCGCGCCGCATGCGCGTTTGGGCTTGGGAGGCCCCCACCAAGCGATTGAGTTCCAGTCGCGGATAGTCCTCGCCCGCATGGTCGTGGGCTTCGGCGTCATGGGGGCTGGATTCAATCATTTCTGGTGGGGTGCGGTATGATCACAACCTACTTGGTTGCCCTTCCGAGGTCGAGCTTTCTGGGGTGCTGTCTGTTTTTACACAACCATCGATTCATGAACCTATCCAAAGTTGCCGTGCTGTGGCTTGCAGCCTTTGCCGTCGCGTTCGCACCGCCCGTCGCGGCTCAGAAGAATTCGAAGAGTGTGTACCGGGACGACATGGTCTTCGCCTTGGATGCGTTGGAGAAGGATTGCGGACACTTTTTTAAGCTGAAGGGCATCAAATGGAAGAAGGTGCGCAAGGAGTTTGGCAAGGAGATCAAGAAAGTCTCCAACGATCAGGAGCACTTCACATTGCTGGTGCGACTCCTGGCGCGGGTCAAGGATGGACATGCGCGAGTGGAGTTGGGAGAGGGCAATTCGGATTTTGAGTACCCCAAGGAGCGGTTTCCTCAGAATTTTGGTCCGGGCATGTTCTGGACGCGCATCGGTAAGAAGTACTACATCCGGAATGTGCGCGGGGATGCTTTCGATCTCGGCCTGAAGCCGGGCATGGAGATTCTCAAGGTCAACAAGCAGAAAGCGAGCGCTTGGTTCGAGGAACGCCGGGAGTCCTTGTGCGATATCCACAGTTTTTCAACGGATCACCACGCGGATTTCTACGCGTTGAATTGGGGAATGGCCCACGCGCAAGGGACGCGGCTCAAGTTGCTGCTAGATGATGGGGAAGGCTCCAAGGTGAAACGTACGGTGACCTGTACGGCTAAGTACTATGCGCAGGAAGGCCCTGTCGTCTATCCGGGCGAAATGAAGCACACCAAGGATTTGCACTACGGCACGACGCCCGGGGGTTTTGGCTACGTGCACATTCGCCGCTGCAAGGGCAACCTACCCGAACAAATGGATGAGGCCTTGGCTGCCCTTGGTGACGTACCCGGGATGATCCTGGACTTTCGCGGAAACTCGGGCGGCGGGTTTGATCACGACGCGCTCTACGGCCGATTCGTGCCCAAGGGTGAGGTCTTCGACCCCGGAACCAAGAAGTTTAAATCCCAAGGACCCAACCCCTACGGCGGCCCTATCGTGGTCATCGTGGACGGCACCGTGCGCAGCGCCGGCGAAACGGCCAGTGGCATGTTCAAGGAGGACCACCGGGGTTACATGATCGGAGAAAGCCCCACCGCAGGAATGTCCGCAGGCAAGAAGACCATCGCCCTGCCCTCCGGAAAATTCAAACTCTATGTGGCCGTGAGTTCCAACAAGGGTCGCTATCAAGGCGGACGCGGCATCGAAGGCATCGGAATCGAGCCCCATGAATTGGTCCCCATCGTGTTGGAGGATCTGCGGTCGGGCAAGGACACGCAGATCGAACGGGCGATCCAGATCTTCGCGGACTTCCCTGAAAAAACCGTGCGGTACAAGCCCTCGAAATTCGGTTGGAAACCCTCATCCAAATGAGAAAGCGACGTTTGATAGCGGTCCTTGGCCTATGGTTCATGGTGTCGTGTGTGCACCGCGCCGGAACGACCGGCGAGAAGGAGGATCCGCTTGCGTTCGACCCGATCGTGTATCCCGAAGCCATGGGAGGCCTCGTAACCAATCTGGGCATTTCAGAAATGGTCAGCGATGGGTGGGCTCCCTTTGAACACCCGACCTACATCGGCGTGGGCTACCTCCAGGATCTCGGTTGGGATCCTCTCGAGCTGGAGATCGGGTTCAACTACAACCATGATGTCGAAGGTGGGGGATCCACACCGGAAGAGCGTCTGCGCTTCTTTGTGGTGGACGTGGGATTGGGCGCAGCCATGCCGCTGACCCAGTCGAAGAACAATGTCCTCGAACCCTACGTGGGAGCTGGTTTTGCCTTCCTATTCGCCCGCCGAGATGAGGAAGTGGGTTTGGATATCGATCACTTCAAGGATGGAGATCACGGCTATTACGTGCATGCGGGTCTGCGTGTGCACGTGGATGGTGGGCAGTACATCTCCGTGGATTGGAGAATGTTGCGCAATGTGGAAGTGGACCTTGGACGTGGGCTTCAATCCGCGGAAACCAACACATTTTCCGTGGGCTTCGGTTATTCGTTCTAGCGCGGTCGCGCTAGCTCGCGAGCCAGTCGCCGATGATTTGGCGCAGCGACTTCTCGTCGATCTCCTGATCCCAGAGGACCTTTCCAAAGGTCTGGGGCAGTACAAACCGGGGATTGGAGAATGCGCCCTTTTTGTCGTGAGCGAGTCCCTGGATGATCGCATCCGTGGTTATGGTGTGATGCCGGGCTGCGCTCCACTGGCTCCAGGTGCGCGGCAACCCCAGCGTCTTCAGCAGGTCCAAGCAACGGGGCTCTAGATCCTCATTTGTGAGGACGCCAGCCCGATGGCTTGTGCGAAGTGCCAAAACGAGTCCCATGGCCACTGCGATTCCATGGGGAATGACCCCATAGCCCGCGGCATGCTCAATGGCGTGACCAAAGGTGTGTCCCAGGTTGAGGGCCTTGCGGGATCCTTGCTCGGTTGGGTCGGTCTGCACCCATTGGGCCTTGGTTCGGATGGATGCCAGGACGATGGATGCCAGGGAGGCACGGTCCCCATCGGGGCGACCCAGCATTGGAGCGGCGTGTTCGAGTTCTTCGAATAGGGGGGCGCGCGCCAAGAGGGCCGTCTTGACGACTTCGCCCAATCCCGATTGCCACTCGTGCAAAGCTTGGGTTTCCAACACATCCAGATCGGCCAATACAAAATGCGGCGCGTGGAAGGTGCCGGCGGTTTTGCCGCCCACCGATGCGTCGACCTGGGCCAGAAGGGTTGTGGGCATGTGTCCCACGGCCAGGCCGCGTTTGAACAGGGAGGCGGCCAGTCCGCCCATGTCCCCCGTCACTCCGCCGCCGAATGTCAGAAGCAGGGAATCCCTCGATAGGCCCGCGTCCGCCATGAAATCGAGCACCTGCCCCAGTTGAGCCCAGTCCTTGTGAACTTCGCCGGAAGGCAGCACAAATGTGGGTAGATTCTCCAGAGCCCCAAGGCGACTGCGGTGCAATCGCAGCACGGTCTCATCCGCTATGAGCGCAACCTTCGGGAAGGCCCGGCACAAATCCGAAGCTGCCTCGATGGCTCCGGTTCCAACCAACACGGGATACGCCAGCATACTCTCCGCGGAATCGGGGAGGATGGCGGCGTCGGAGAGGGGCAGCTCCCGAGGTGTTTCCATGGCTTCGTTAGGCCTCGCTGGCCTGGGCTTGTTGGAGTCGAGCGCGGCGGCGGGCCGCTAGCTTGTCCTGCAAGATTTTGTTCTGCCGTTTGTCTCGACTGAGGAGCCAAGTAATGAAAATCATGATTCCCGCTGTCAAGCCGAGCATGCCCCAGAGGATGTCACGCTCACTCGTGTCCACATGGGGAATGTGGGGCTCCACACTCTGCATCACGAAGAGGGGGGTTTTTCCAGCCCGTCCATCGCGCATTTCATAGACGACGCTCTTCAGGAAAAAGCCACGACCTGTGACGAGCTTGGCCTTGCCGGTGAAGTCGTGCAGTTGATCGTTTTGAAAGGCTCCGATCCATTGGATGAGACCATTGCCCTTCTTCCAGGTGTAGTTTCCGATCCAGCCCTTCATGATTTGATCCTGGTGAAGCGGGTTTTCACCTACTTCGACCGTGCGGGCGTCCATACTGGTCGAAATGGGGAATCGGAAGGCCATGCCGCGCAGGGACGCATCGCCCACAAACATGCGGCCCAGGTATTCATCGTTGAACATGGGCACGTTGTCCCAATCGATTTGGCCGGACTCCTGGGTGGCTTTGGCGAGAA
>JARGOW010000094.1:5887-9744 GCA_029212955.1 Planctomycetota bacterium
GATTCCTGCCGATTCCTTGCCCGATACATCGTCCTGAACCATGGCCATGGACGGCGTGTTCAAGTCCTCATCCAGTTTCAGGTAATCGTAGGATCCGATCAGTTTGCGACCCACTAGAAGGGGAGCATTGATCCACTCCCCGTCCACTTCCGCGTGGTGCATTTGAACGAACATACCGTCGAGGCGCAGGAAGTCGGAGGGTAGATCGTCGTTCTTTCCGGAGTCGGAAACGACAAAGTGCGCCCTGCTGCCATCGGCCTGCTCAAGCGTGCCGTAGTAGGTGGCCGGGGATTCATCGGTTCCCGGGCGGTGGCGCAGGTTGATGATCTTTCCTCGCACGCGCAAAGGATCCAATCGGTGGGCGGCCGGTTCGGCGGCGATGACCGCTTGCACTTCCGGCGTCAGCTTTTGAATGCCCAGCTCCGTGTATTGAATTGGCGTGAGCAGGCGCGTGTGCTTGAGGGTGGCCAGAATGACTTTTTCCTTCAAGTGCACTTGCTCGGATTCCTTGGAGTCGTAAATGTTCTCCAGCAGTTCCTTCTGCTTGAACTCCGGGACAAAGACCTGGCTTTGGTTGGAAGAGTCGTCCACGACCACAGCACTTGCTAGCTTTGCGTCTTCATCCTTCTTCTTGTTCTTGGCGGAGATCGTGCTCGTGATGAAAGCGCCGAGCAGGACCAGGAATCCAATCGATAGAATGATCAGCTTGCGCTTGTCCTTGCTGGCCAAGCGCGCAGCTTCCTCGGCGGTCATGCGGCCCTGGGTGGGGTGTCCGGATGTTCTCTTCATGGTGTGTGGGAGGGGCGGGATGGGTGGTCAATGGGCGCTGGAGAGAGCATAACCTCGCGCGGCGTCGGTGAGGGCGCGGAACAGAAGTCCGTGGGGGCCTTCTGGGTCGGATGCTTCAGGGTGCCACTGCACGCCAATGGCGAATGCGTGACCGGGCAATTCGATGGCTTCCACCAAACCTTCTTCGTCCTGGCCACAGACGGTCCAGGGGGAGGGGATTTGATGCAACGCTTGATGGTGACGGGAGACCACAGGTACGGAGGATACCCCCATGGCCTGACGCAGTTTCGTTCCGGATTGGAGCAATACGGGGTGTTCGATGCCCCCGGAGTGCTCCTGGCAACCTGGAATGTCCTCAGGCAGGTGCTGGAGCATCTGAGCCCCGGCGTGCAGACCCAGAAGCTGCATGCCATAGCAAACCCCTAGGACGGGCAGGCCGCGATCCAAGACCTTTGCTGTCAGGTCCATGTCGAAATCCTGTTTGGCCGTGGGGGTCACGTCCGCAGCCGGATGCGTGGGTCCCAATCCGAGCCTTTCCGTGTCGAAGTCATCTCCGCCGGTGAGCACAACCCCCTGGACGAGATCCAGCAATTGTTCCACATAGGAAGGGTCGGCCAGGGGCGGGATGGGAATGGGGAGGCCCCCAGCCTGCCAAACGGCTTCGCTATAGCGCATATCGAGCGCGAACCGCTGTTTCTTTTCGGTCAACAGCAATCCATTGACTGCGATGGCGGGGCGGGTTTCTTGATTCATGGGAGTGGGCGTTGGGTTGTCCCCAGTATGACAGCTAGAGAGCTCAAACCGGATCCACGGGGGGCGCAAAAGTGTGGCCCATGTGTGTCCCAGACGGCGAAGCGCCTGTGGAGCGCGATCGAAGGGCCCGCAGGCCACGACTTCCCATAGGGAACTCCGGACGTGGGCTCCGATTGCAGACCCCTGCAATGGCGGGTCTGCGGGTACCCGGTCCAGTATTCGCACATCGGTGGTTGACCCACGGGGTCCCATGGGCAAACGTAGCGCCCCTCGCAGCTCGGGACAAAAACTATGGATTACCTCTGGTTGGAAATAATCGCCCTCGTCGGAGGGTTCTACCTGCTGGCCAAGGGGTCGGATGGGCTGGTTGAGGGTGGCGAGCACATCGCCCGGCACTTCGATGTGAGCCCCCTGACCATCGGTTTGACGGTGGTTGCGTGGGGAACGTCCCTCCCCGAATTGGTCATCTCCACCTGGTCGGCGATACAAGGCAATGCTTCCGATTCCCTGGGTACCGTGGTTGGATCCAATTCCGCGAACTTGGGTCTGGTCCTGGGAGTGTGTGCGCTGATTCTCCCGGCTACGGTCGAAAAGCGTGTGCGCCTGCGCGATGGAACCTGGTTAATCGGTTCACTCTTGATCGTGTTTGGAGCCCTGGCGGATGGAGAAATCAGTCGCTTGGATGGCATTCTCTTCGTGACAGCGTTCCTGTTTTACCAATATGGCTTGCTCAAGTCTGGCAAGGCTGAGGGCAACGAAGAAACGGTGGAGCGGGACGACTCTCCGCTCGGCCCCCATATTCTGATGGTGTTGATAGGCAGCGTCATGATCGGAATCGGAGCCCGCACGGCCATGTGGGGCGGCGGAGAATTGGCGGGCCGGATGGGCTTGTCGGATGCTGTTGTTGGCCTTTCCATCTATGCGGTGGGAACGTCCCTGCCCGAGTTGTTCGCAGGCATCGCCAGCGCCAGGCGTGGTCAGGCTTCCATGGGCCTGGGCAATGTGATCGGTAGCAACATCTTCAACGTTCTGGCCGCCCTCGGTTGCGCCGCCGCCGTCAGCCCGATCGTGGGTGCATCCGAAGAGCTGGCTCGAATCATGTACCGTGATGTGCCGGTAGCCCTGGCGTTTAGTGTGCTGCTGCTTGTGTTGCCATTCCTGCCCAAGGGTGGATTGCGTTACAAGGGCATGATCGTTGCCTCGTCCTACCTGTTGTACATGGGATACCTAATGAGCACTGGCTTCGCCGGTTGATCATCGCCCCGGGTGATGGTGGAGGGCGCATCCGCAGAGCTTGTACAGCAGTCGTGCGCCCACGACCGCGTCCCAGCCGGTGCCATCGGGATCTCCCTCGGGCCCCGGGCTGACCTCGCAAAGGTCGAATCCGACGACCCGACGGCCGCTACGGGCCAACTCGGTGAGGATCAGCATGACCTCGGACCAAACCAGACCGCCGGGCACGGGCGTGCCTGTGTTCGGGCAGAGCGAGGGGTCTAGCCCATCCACATCGAGGGTGATGTACACGGAGGCTGGCAGCTTCTGAATGGCGTCACGCACCATGGAGCGCAACGCGGTTCCGGCCAACCGTATCTCAGCCCAGTCATCGTCGAAAATAGCGTGGATGCGGTCGTCTTGGTCGATACGCGCGGACTCTTGGGCTCCCAGGTCGCGCAATCCTATTTGTAGGAGGTGAGAGACGCCCGGGGCCTGTTCCATGACGTTGTGGAGGATGGAAGCGTGGGAGTATTGGAATCCTTCGAAGGCAACCCGCAGGTCAGCATGGGCGTCGATGTGCAGGATGCCCATTCCCGGGTGGGCGCGGGCGCAAGCTTCGATGGCGCCCTGGGGAACCGAGTGGTCGCCTCCCAGGACCGCGGGGATTCGGCCTTGCGCCAAGCAATCATCAGCGAATGTGGCCACGGCCTCGCGGACTTGCTGGCCAATCTGATTGACTCGCTCCAGGCGGGCTTGCGCGGTGGCATCGCCGTCGATGTGTCCGCCTCTTTCGATGATGGGTTCGGCGAGGACGCGGGCCTCGTTGTTCCAGGCGGTGAAGCGGGGGTCTTCGACGAGCGTGATGCCAGCCTCGTAGGGTTTGCCGAAGACCCGGTCGAATAGATCGATTTGGTGGCTGGCGGCGAGCACGGCTTCGGGGCCGAGCCGGGTTCCGGGCCGGTAGGAGGTGGTGGCGTCGAAAGGCACAGCCAGCACCTGGATCGTGGACTGATCCGGGGTGCAGGTGAGTCCGAAAAGCCCACTTCCAGGGGTCGCGGCCGCGTCGGGATCGAATGGGGTGGTCACGGGAGGGTGGGGTG
>JARGOW010000095.1:0-320 GCA_029212955.1 Planctomycetota bacterium
CTTCGAACAGCACATGCTGGGCCTGGGCAGGTGGCGACAGGAATAGGCCGAGCAGGGCCAGAATCGTGAGAAGTGCTTTAATCATGACCTTCGCAGGCTAGCAAGAATCCTTGGAACAGGGAGGTTGGAGATCTCCGCCCCCCCCCTAAACGGCCCATTCTGGCAATCAGAACACGGCTTATCTGGTCCAACCCTCCCATCCAACACGCCGCCGGCCGACGCACTGCAATTTGGAACCCACCTATTCGACCGGTGCTTCGAGCTCGGCCTCTTCGGCCAGGCGCTTTACTTTGAAGGCGCTGCCCCACTCTTGCATGACC
>JARGOW010000095.1:346-9663 GCA_029212955.1 Planctomycetota bacterium
GAGGATGGGGTCCAGGGAGCGGCCGAATTCGGTGGCTTCGTATTCCACGCGGGGTGGGACCTGGGCGAAGACGTGGCGGGTGATCACGCCGTCGGCTTCGAGTTCGCGGAGCTGCAAGGTGATCATGCGCTCGGTGGCGTTGGGGGTCAGACGGCAGAGTTCGCCGAAACGCTTGCGCCCTTGCAGCAGGTGACAGACCAGCACCGGCTTCCAGCGGCCTCCGATCACACTCAGGGTCGCTTCCACGTCGCAGCCGGTCTTCCAGTTGTACTTTCGTGCCATTTGGGGTCCTTGGATCCAAGAAACCTCATACTTACATTTTTGTGGGTACTTGTCGATCCATAGGCAAGGTTGCATTCTTCGGGCTCAAAAGGCAACCCTTCCCCCCCGTGAGCACCCCATGAAAGCCATCGGCCACACCCAAGCTGCCCCCATCACCGACGAAAACGCCCTCGTGTCATTCGAACTCGACGTACCGGAGCCCGGCCCCCGGGATTTGCTGGTCGAGGTGATGGGAATCTCCGTCAACCCGGTGGACGTCAAAGTGCGCGGCGCGAGGACTCCCGAAGGCCCCCACCGGGTTCTCGGATACGACGCGGCCGGAGTGGTCCAAGCCGTGGGCGCCGAAGTCACCCTGTTCCAACCCGGCGACGAGGTCTTTTACGCCGGGGACATCACACGCCCCGGCTCGAATGCCGAATTCCAATTGGTGGACGAGCGCATCGTGGGTCGCAAACCCAACGCGCTGGACTTCTCCGAAGCCGCAGGCATGCCCCTGACAACCATCACAGCTTGGGAGATATTATTCGACAGCTTCGGGTTGGAAGAAGGCGACGGCGCCGGAGATGCCCTCCTGGTCGTTGGAGGCGCCGGCGGCGTGGGATCCATCATGATCCAACTCGCCAAGAAGCTCACAAATCTTACGGTGATCGCAACCGCATCCCGTCCAGACACCATCGATTGGGTCAAGACAATGGGCGCAGATCACGTGATCAATCACCGCAATCCGCTGAACGATGAGATTCAATCCCTGGGCGTTGCACCGCGTTACGTGGCGGCTCTTACGCAAACCGAAAGCCACTTCGACGCCATCGTCGACCTGATCGAACCGCGAGGCCACATCGCTCTCATCGACGACCCGAGCTCCCTCGACATTGTGCCTCTAAAGCCCAAGGCCCTCTCCGTCAGTTGGGAATTCATGTTCACGCGCTCCATGTTCCAAACCAAAGACATGCAAGCCCAACACGAGCTACTCAACCGCCTCGCGGACCTCATAGATACGGGCGAACTCAAGTCCACGGTCAACAAAAACTGCGGCGACCTGACCGTCGAAAATCTTCGCACAGCCCACGAGTTCCAGGAAAGCGGCAAGGCCATCGGCAAGACGGTTCTAGGTGGTTTCGAGAGGTAAAGCTCCAGAGCCTCGGATGGATGAGAATCCAACCCGGTGTCCCTACAACAAGCAGAGCCCCACCCCGAGTGCATTCGGGGTGGGGCTCGCTTGGTACAGCAAACTTCCGAGGCATTTGGCCCCCGCAGGGTCAATCGAAGCTTACTCCCAACAGGGTGGAAAAGTTAGAGGTCTGCCCGGGGTTCAAGTCCCTGTGCCAGGCTTGGAAAAACCAAGTGCTACCCGCCGTCACAACCGGTGCCGAAGCAATGGGCATGTTGAGAGTATCGATGGTCACCGAGAATTCGCCCGCTGCACCCGAAGTTTGCACTTCGGTCAGGTTTCTGTTGAACCGGCCTAGGCTGCCCGCAAGACAAAGCTGGCCCTGGCTTCCCGGGGGCACAAATCCTCCAGTCCCGGTTCCAGCCAAGAAGTAACCGATTTGGTTGGGAGGCAACTGATCCGCCATCAAAACAAGGTCCCGGTCAGCGGCGATGTAACTTCCAAACGCCCAAGTGCGACCTGGCTGGCCAGACGAGTTGTCCGTGGGAGTGCAGAGCTGAATATGACCAAGGCAGTCGGGCTCGGATATTCCGAATTCAGCCCCAATGACGTCATAGTCATTCACGATGGCCTCACGGATCCAGGTCATATGAAGCGAGTGCCCAAAGCCCCCACCGCTTCTTTCCGTGGTCACGCCGACCCAGAAAGCAGAGACGTCGACTTCATGCTGGATCGGAACGCGAATGTCCGAATGACAGAGCTTACCCTGGGACGACGAAACCGTGGACAGGTGGGCCTTCCACGGATAGGTCTCAAGCCCTTCATAGGAGTTGAACCCCACGACGAATTGGCTTCCATCGGTATCCACGCTCGAATGGGAAGTCTGTTCATGTTGGAAGTTTGGATCTAACAGCATGGAATCGGTCTTCACCGAACCATCCATTAAGACTGCAGTCAAACCACTTAGATGGCCTATCGGAGCCCCAGCAATCAATGCTGGAAACACGACTAGATAGCTTCCAACATCGCCGTCTTCGAGAGACGGTGAAACCGTTGGATAGGAGAAACTGATGAGCGGCGAACCTCCAATCAAGTAGCCCCGGTCCACAACAGTCCCGTTGAATAGAACTTGAGCACCCCGAACATTGGTCGCGGCTCCCTCTGCAGTGGCCCATACCAAATTGAATGCTCCGCTGGCTCCAGAGGTGTTCGACACGGCAGGGTTTGTCTTGGCCCAAGAATCAATGGGCGCAAGTTCGGTATTGTCAAACAGGGAAAGGCCATCTGAACTGACCCTCGTGCACATGATTCTCGTTGTCCCGGCGAACTGTTCCTCCACCCATACGATGAGGAAGTAGCTACCCATTCCATCATAGATTTCGCCCCCCACATCGGGTTGGGAGTTGGATACAAACTCGGTGGCGCTCACGCCTCTAACTGGACTCAGAGTGCCATCCAGTGCTGAAATGGTTCGGAAACTTACATTGGAGACTCCGACCCCCTCAGTCTCGAATACGACCAGGAACGAATCCGAGTAGTTGTTGTTGGCAACCTTCGGAGCCGTCCAGCTGTTGGTACTGACCGTCAAGTACCCCTGATGCAAGACAGCCCTTGTATCCGCATCGAATTGGCGAAAGTACAGATCCGTGTCGGGCCCCGCGAAAATCTCTTCATAGACTACGAGGATGCTGTTGGTTGTCACATCGTAGGCCAGGTCCGGATTGCGTAGCATGGTGCCGAAGTTGTCAATCATGTAGACCGAGATCAGCGGGTCCACTGTGATCGGAAGGGCTGCGCCAACAAGATCGGCGCTGTTCACACGTATCTGGATCGCATCGCCCGTCCACTCCACATGCGCGGGCAATTCACGCCCTTCACCATCGAACGCTTGTGCGGCTCCGTAATCAACGCCTCCACGATCGCACGAAAACCTCAAGCCACCTTTCCATGGCTCGACTTGAAACTCGGTATCGGAGTCCATGGCCATCGAAACGACCAGGTCCCCATCATCGGGTAAATCTTCGAATCGGAACCACTGTTCAATCCCCGCTTCACGGATCGAATAACCCTCCGTCCACCGCTCATGCTTGTACAGAACGAATTCTCCCTCACGGACCGGAAGCACCGCTGGCTTCGCAACCAATTGCGTTGATCCTCGCCAAACTTGAGCAGGGTTCCACGCCAAGGGATAAAGCCGATCGGCTTCGGACCCCAAAAAGGGAACAAACTGCACCCTATCCGGCGAAAAATTCGCCTTGTAGTTCGGTCCTCGGGACCATAAATCGTTCTCCAAGTCCTCGTGGAACAACCCCGTAGGCGGGGCGCTTTGATCGACAGTTGCCCAACTTGTGTCAGGCAACCCGTTTTGCATAGCGGCTATGGAGAGTGGCGTGACCAGTGCGGCCACGATGAGGGGAAGGATCAATCGCTTCATGGGAAAGTGTGGGGTCTTGTCTTCTGGGCCCAAAAAGGCCCTCTGAAGCCTTCACTGCATGACTCTCTGGGGCTTATCCAGAAAATGATTTTTTTTGCCAGAGGGCTCGCCCATCAACTCCCAGGCCCTCAAAACACATGATTGGGACGCTGCGGACACCAGCCGCCGCTTTTGATTCCGCTTTGGTATCCTCGCCATTCACCATGCCCGACCTCCCGCCTTCCCAACTCGAAAACAAAGAGGAACAGCAGGCACTCCAATTCGCCATGGATGGTGACTGCCGCCCCCTCGGAGTCGTTTTGGAAACCTACCGGGACCCCCTCCGGCGTATGCTGCGCCTGCGATTACCGCAGGCCATGGCAGCACGGGTCGACACCTCCGACATTCTCCAGGAGGCCTTGGTCCAAGTCACCCGGCGGCTGCCCAAGTACCTGGAAGATCGAAACCATACACCCGAAGGCAAAGGCCTACCCCTGTTCCTCTGGGTCCGCTTCTTGACCGGCCAAGAACTCATTCGGCAGCAACGTGTGCATATGGGGGCTTCACCACGAGCGGTTGGAATGGAGTGTGGGCAAGCGATCGGAGGCGTGCCTTACGCTAGCTCCCAAGACATGGCAGCAGCGCTCGTCGATAGCGGCGTCAGCCCCAGCAATGCAGCATCGGACCGGGAGGCCCGTGAGATTCTCGCCGAGAGCCTGGAGTCACTGGACCAGGAGGATCGGGAGATATTGATGATGCGCAACTTCGAGCACCTCACCAACCAATCGATCGCCCAGTTGTTGGGCATGTCGGAGGGCGGAGCCAGTCTCAAGCACTTAAGGGCACTCAAAAAACTGCGAACGGCCCTGCATGAAAAGGGCCTTAGCTTCGAGGACGGATTCCATGACGGTCGAGCGAGATAGTTCCTCCTCCACCAGGGATGAGCGATTCATGGAGATCGTTCGGTCCTTCGAGCTAGAAATCCGGGAGGGCAAGATTCCGAGCATCGCGGAATGGGCCAAGTCCAACCCCGAGTTCAAATCGGATATCCAAGAATTGTTTCCTGGGCTGTTGTTGATGGAGCACGCTTCAAGAAGCTTGGATCACGACGAATTCCAAACGCAGAAGCCTGAAACAATCGGTCCCTATCAAGTCATCCGGAGGCTTGGACATGGTGGTATGGGCGTGGTGTATCTGGCCCACGATCCATCCCTCAATCGCCTGGTTGCCGTAAAGATTCTGGCGTCCAATCGGATGAACCAAGACTCCTCCGTCCAGCGGTTTTTCAGGGAAGCCCAAGCCGTCGGGAAACTGTTTCACCCCCATATCGTTCAAGTCTATTCAACCGGACAAACGGAGACGGTTCCGTACTATGCCATGCAATTCGTCCGTGGCTGCGCCCTCAGTGAATTGATGTGCGCGACCCGCTTTGCCCCGAACAGCAAGCCTTCTAGCAGCGACAATGGCTCAAACAATATCCAGCTAGTCGTTTCCAAGCTCGCCGACAATTATGACGCGCTTTCCGCACGCACCGAACCCGAGCCTTCACTCAAACAACTCACATGGCGCGACGCCACGAGGATCACAAGGGAAGTTGGATCCGCACTCGCCCACGCCCATGCCCAGGGCATCCTGCACCGGGACATCAAACCAGCCAACATTCTGGTGGGCTCCGACGGACACGCCTGGGTCGTAGATTTTGGACTCTGTCGATTGGAGGGTGAGCACTCAATGACCGGAACTGGCGAGGCTGTCGGCACCTTGAGATACATGGCTCCCGAACAACTGGATGGGGAGTCGGACGAGAGCAGCGACGTTTATTCCCTAGGCTTGGTCCTCTACGAAATGGTCACCGGCGCTCCTGCGATGACAGATACGCGAAAAGCGAAACTGATTCGATCCATCGCCCTTAAGGATCCCATTTCACCCCGCCGCCTGGTGCCCAAGATCTCGAAGGACCTCGAGACCATCATTTGCAAGGCCATCTCCAAACGGCCGGTTGACCGTTACGCAAGTGCAAATCAATTGGTTCGGGACTTAGAGCGGTTGGAGGCAGGTCAAGCCATCGAAGCGAGGAGGCCCAGCGCCCTCTATCACCTGGGCTTGTTTGCACGCCGCCACCAAGCACTCACCGCGGTTTCCGTGGGCGGTTTGATGTTGATCACCTTGCTTGTGGCGATGTACACCCAGGAGCTCAAGTCCAAGGAGCGCAACCGGGCCCACGGCGAATACAGCGCTCGACTGAACGCTGCGGAGGCTGCTTTACAAACTGGCGCCACCGCAAGAGCGTTGCAGCAGCTCGCCCTTGCGGACGAACCACTTCGCGGTTGGGAGTGGAACCATCTGTCCGCGAAAGTCGACCAAAGCCTTCAGGGATTTGACACAAAGAGTTTTGCGCGCGACGTGGCGATATCCCCCGACGGCACGGGGATCCTAACGTGCACAGCAGACGGGACGTTCCTGCTGCGAGCTGTAGCCGGCCAGTTCGAAATCAAAACGGTATTCCCTGGAAGCAGCTACGCATGTGCTTGGCACCCGAGTGACGATGTGGGCTACTTCATGCTGGAAAACGGCTCCCTGAAATCGACGGCTCCTCAAGCGAACACAATCCAGTTGTCCCCCTACCCCACTACCCTGGTTGTAACTGAAAGCGGCCATGCACTTTCGGGATCAGCGCGCGGCCACGTGGACAGCGTTGATCTTTCGACGGGAATGATCAGCCGCCTAGCCCGGCGCTCTGACCTCATTGTGAGCATGGAAAGGCAAAGGGACGACAGCGTCTGGATATGCGACCAAACGGGCTGGCAGGCCCATTGGATACATGGTTCCGCGCTAACGACCCTGCCCAGCCTGGCTTCCGTTCCACTCTTGAGTGCGAGCCAAAGCCCCGACGGAAAAGTGTTCGCGGTATTGCCGCGGGATGGGGTGCCCCTTTGGATGCACAAGGATGGAATGCAACCCCATCATCACCTTCAATCCCCTCCAGCGCACATGAATCGTGTGCAGTTTTCGCCCAGCGGCCAATGGCTCTCGGGCACCAATCACAACGGCTTCGTGCATCTATGGGATGCCCAAGGCGGCCAACAAGCCGAGGCACTTACCGGACACCACACCAAGGTCATGTCTCTGGACTGGCACCCTCGCGGGGAATTCTTCGCGACAGGCGACGAACACGGAAAGCTACGCATTTGGCATCCCACCGCCCGGGGCGGTGGGTTTGTCGTGGGACATCATGTGTTCGATGTGGGCTTCACCTCCATCTCACCCGATGGCAATTTCGGCTTGAGCGCTTCCCGCGACGGCACCTTCGGGGTTTGGGACCTGCAAGGTGGTCGCGCACACAAGCGGGTTTGGTCCATTCCAACCGGAGTGTCTGGCGTCATAGCGTTGGGCAAGGGGAATGAGGTTGCGGTCGTACTCAACACCGGCGAGATTCAACTTTGGAACCTTGACCAAATGGAGAAGACCGCATCGCGGCCGATTCTAGATCGATCCAAACGATCACCCGCCCATTTCGCCGTTCATTCGGGTCGACAGTCCATTTTCGCCATAGGCGTACGCCACCCGGATTCAGCCTCCGGATCCATCGAGGAGTGGTCCCAGGAATCACTGCAGTTCAAGCGGGTCTACTCCACCAAAAATACTGACATCCAATGTATCGCCATCGACGAAGCCCGGCAGTGGTTACTCGCCACAACCGTTGGGGGGCGCTTGGAAGTCGTCGATTTGAATACTGGGCAAACCAAACTGGATGTGCAAGTTGATCCAGAAGGTCGGCACCTCAACGCTTTTAACTACTGTGAAGAGAAAGCCTGGGCGCTTTGCATGAGCCGCAACAATCGCGCAACGATCGTGGACGTAGTTTCCGGAGAAATCCTCCGCACGCTTTGGCGCAAGGGTGACGTGATTCAATCCGGCACCTTCCTTCAGGGAGGAAACCGGGTGGCCCTCGGGAGTCGACGCGGTGCCATCGGCATTTGGGATCCGCGAACAGGTGACCACCTGATCGACCTGACGAGCGTTGAAGGCTGGGTGGGTGCCCTGTCGGCTTCTCCGGATGGAACCGCCCTATTGGCAGGTACCTCGACCGGATCCTTGCACTACATTGACTGTCTCTCCGCGGCCCAGCGATTTCATAATTGGTCAGCAGCGCCCAAGGGTGTAAATACCAGGCTGGCGAGCCGGGATGACAGTCACAAGGAGGCCGGAAGGGTCGCCTGGTCACAACTCTGGAACCGATCTGAGATCAAACTGTCTTCGGCCGAGTTGCTCATGGCTCGCATGCAATTCTTCCACCCAAGACCCGGATTCGTGTCTGCTCTCCGCGCCTCATTGGCATTCCTCAAGGGTCGTCACGGTGCATGCATCCAACATGCCGATGTGGCTCTCACCCACCAGGACCTCTCCCCCGAAACACGCTCAACACTGCACGGAATCAGAGGCCTTGCACACTTCCGCCAAGGCAGCTGGCTACAAGCCGCTCAAGATCACAGCAGGGTCCGTTGGCAGCATTGGCGGCGGATCCTCAACCGCGAAAGCAGTCTACAAAGGAAATAGGCAAGAGGCTTTCCTCTAATGAACAATGGCCCCCGCAAGCTCACGCTTGCAGGGGCCGCTTGAATTTGTGTCAGGTGCATCTGCAACCGGCACACCGCTCTCCAGCCCTACGCCACCACAAGGCCGTCGATGATGGCGTTGAGCGTGGCGCTCGGGCGCATGGCTTTGGCGGCCAGGGCGGGGTTGGGTTGGTAGTAGCCGCCCAGGTCCATGGCGGGGCCCTGGGCTCCGTTTAGTTCGGCGACGATGGCTTGCTCGTTGTCGGTGAGCTCCTTGGCGAGCGGGGTGAAGTACTTGGCCAAGCCCGCATCGTCGCTTTGCGCGGCCAGGGCCTGGGACCAGTAGAGGGCCAGGTAGAAGTGGCTGCCGCGGTTGTCCAACTCGCCGCATTTGCGGGAGGGGGAGCGGTTTTCGAGCAGGTACTTGGTGGTGGCTATATCCAGGGTTTCGCCGAGCACGTGGGCCGAGGCGTTGCCCGTGGTTTCGGACATGTGCTCGAAGGAAGCGGCCAAGGCCAGGAATTCGCCGAGCGAGTCCCAACGCAGATGGTTTTCCTTTTCGAGCTGCTGCACGTGCTTGGGCGCGGAACCGCCAGCACCGGTTTCGAACAGGCCTCCCCCATTCATGAGGGGCACGATCGAGAGCATCTTGGCACTGGTACCGACCTCGAGGATCGGGAACAGGTCGGTTAGGTAGTCGCGCAACACGTTTCCGCTGACGGAGATCGTGTCGAGCCCTTTGACGATGCGCTCCAGGCTGAACAGGGTGGCGTTCACCGGGGGAAGGATGTGGAATTCCAGGCCCTCGGTGTCGTGGTCCTTGAGGTAGAGCTCGACCTTCTTGATGAGCTGGGCGTCGTGGGCGCGTTCCTTGTTGAGCCAGAAGACCGCGGGCACTTTCGTGGCGCGGGCGCGACGAACGGCCAAGCCAACCCAGTCGCGGATCGGGGCGTCC
>JARGOW010000096.1:0-6984 GCA_029212955.1 Planctomycetota bacterium
CGTCGGACGCGGACTGTCCCTATCCCTCAACAGTGAAGTCCTGATCGAAGAATCCCTCGTCGGTTGGAAGGAATTCGAGATGGAGGTCATGCGAGACACCTCCGACAACGTGGTGATCGTGTGCGCCATCGAAAACCTGGACCCCATGGGTGTACACACCGGAGACTCGATCACCGTGGCGCCCGCTCAAACGCTCACCGACCGGGAGTATCAGCACCTCCGCAACGCATCCCTGCGCATCATGCGCGAGATCGGCGTGGAGACAGGTGGTTCGAATTGCCAGTTCGCCGTGGACCCCAAGACGGGTCGCTTGATCGTCATCGAGATGAACCCGCGCGTGTCCCGCTCCTCCGCACTCGCCTCCAAGGCCACGGGTTTCCCCATCGCGAAGTTCGCCGCCAAACTGGCCGTGGGCTACACCCTGGATGAAATCCAAAATGACATCACGCGCGAAACCCCCGCGTGCTTCGAGCCGTCCATCGACTATTGCGTCGTCAAGATCCCCCGCTTTGCCTTCGAAAAATTCGCGGGAGCCAACACGTCCTTGACCACGCAGATGAAAAGCGTGGGTGAAACCCTCAGCCTGGGCCGCACCTTCAAGGAAGCCCTCCAAAAAGCCCTGCGCGGCTTGGAGACCGGTGAGGCTGGATTCGGCCTGAACCCCCGCAGCGCCATGACGCCCGTGGACTCGCTCAGCCGCAGCCAAATCGCTGCGAGCTTGCACACGCCCACCGCCCACCGCCTGCTGGAAGTCGGCACGGCCTATCGCGCCGGCTGGAGCACCGAGGAAATCAACGAAGTCACCCACATCGACCCTTGGTTCCTGGAAAACATGCGCCAACTGGTGGAGTTCGAGCGGGAGATGGCAGGCGCACTACTCAGCCGGGAATTGCTAACAAAGGCCAAAGCCATGGGATTTGCCGACACGCAGATCGCCCTGGCCGTCGGCACCACGCCCGAAAACGTGCGTGAAGTCCGCAAGGAAATGGGAATTGAACCGGTCTACAAACTGGTGGACACCTGCGCCGCAGAATTCAATGCCGTCACTCCCTATTACTACTCGACCTGGGAAGACGAAACCGAGCTGCGCCCCTCCGACACCGATCGCGTCATGATCCTCGGTGGCGGCCCCAACCGCATCGGCCAAGGCATTGAGTTCGACTACTGCTGTGTGCACGCCGCCATGGCTATGCAGGAGATGGGCTATCGCGCCGTGATGGTCAACTCCAACCCGGAAACGGTTTCGACGGACTACGACACCAGCGACGACCTGTTCTTCGAGCCGCTCACCCACGAGGATGTGATGAACATCGTGGAAGCCATCAACCCCAAGGGAATCATCGTGCAATTCGGCGGCCAAACCCCGCTCAACCTGGCCGATGGCTTGGAAAAAGCGGGAGCACCCCTGATCGGAACCGCGGTTTCGGCCATCGACGAGGCGGAGGACCGCGAGCAATTCGGTGCCTTCCTCGAACGCTTGGGTCTCAACCAGCCCGAATCGGGTATGGCTGTCAACGTGGGCGAAGCCTTCGCTATCGCCCGCGAGATCGGATATCCGGTTTTGGTCCGCCCCAGCTATGTTCTCGGCGGTCGCGCCATGGAAATCGTCTACGACGATGAATCCCTGGATCGCTACATGCAAAACGCGGTGCAAGCTTCCCCGGACAAGCCGATCCTGGTGGACAAGTTCCTCGAGGAAGCGGTCGAGGTCGATGTGGACGCCATCTGCGACGGCGAAATCGTCGTGGTCGCCGGCATCATGGAACACATCGAGGAGGCTGGCATTCACTCAGGAGACTCAACCTGCATCCTGCCTGCGCCGACCCTCTCCGGCGCCATCCTCGAGGAAATCACCCGCGCCACCAAGCTGATGGCACTGGAACTCGGCGTGGTTGGACTCATGAACGTGCAATTCGCGGTCAAGGGCACCTCCGTCTTCATCATCGAGGTCAACCCGCGCGCCTCGCGCACGGTCCCCTTCGTCTCCAAGGCCATCGGCGTCCCGCTCGCAAAGCATGCGGCCAAGGTCATGGCCGGCATGACACTAACCCAGCTCGGCTTCACCGAACCCATCGTCCCGCCCTACTGGAGCGTCAAAGCCCCCGTCTTCCCCTTCAACAAATTCCCCGGCGCTGACATTCTTCTCAGCCCGGAGATGCGATCCACGGGCGAAGTCATGGGAATCGATGAGGACTTGGGCTTTGCCCTGGCCAAGGCTTACACGGGGGCCGGCATGCAATTGCCCCGCAGTGGACGAATCCTTCTCACGGTCAAACAAGAGGACAAGCGCGCCATCATCGCCGAGGCCCGTACCCTTGTTTCCTTGGGCTACGAACTGGTTGGCACGGAAGGCACCTGGAAAGCCCTACGGGCCATCGGGATTCCCTGTGAGCGCATCCACAAGGTGCACGAAGGCCGACCCCACATCGTCGATGCCGTCAAGAACGGCGAACTCGCCATGGTCCTGAACACACCCTTCGGCAAGGTTCAACGCCACGACGACTCCTATATCCGCTCCAGCGCCCTCAATGCCGGCATCCCTTGCATTACGACACTGGCCGGTATCCGCGCGGTGGTCAACGCTCTGGATGCCCTGCACCGTGGCAAGGCCCGGGTCAGCAGCCTGCAAAGCTATCACAAGCTTTTGCCCCAGCCTGTCACCTCGTCCTGATGTGCCACAGGAGCCCGGCCACTCCCAATGCGGATTGGCCGGGCCTAGGGCTGCGCAAGGTCTCGCCTGCGAATGGCGAAGCGCCCACCAACTCGAAGAGTCGAATTCGGTAAGATTCCTCCCATGCGTTACGTGATGAAGGAGAAGATTCTCAGCTGGGGGGACGACTTCACCATTCGGGATTCAGAAGAGAGGGATGTCTACCGGGTGAAAGGCAAGGTGTTTTCCCTGGGAGACAAACTCTCCTTCCAGAACGCCTCCGGCCAACAACTGGCATTCATCGCACAACGATTGTTGGCGTGGGGCCCGACTTACGAAATCCAGCGCGGGGAAGAAGTCCTCGCGGTCGTAAAGAAGAAGCTGTTCACGTTCTTCAAATGCCAGTTCACTGTCGATGTGCCCGGCCCCGATGACCTCATGGCCCAGGGGGATTTACTCGGTCACGAATACGAGTTCACGAGGCATGGAGAAACCGTTGCGCGCGTGTCCAAGAACTGGTTTACGTGGAGCGACACCTACGGAATTGACATCAACGATGGGGAGGACGAGGTGCTCATCCTTTGCTCCGCTGTTGTCATCGACATGGCATGCCACGAGCCGAACCACCACTCCGATTAGCGCGGCCGTCGACCCTGGCTGGACTTGGGCTTGCCCGCGGGGCGGGAACCGCCTCGACCGCGCTCTGCCCCGCCGCCCGAGAATTGCCCGCCACTCTTTTGCGCTTTGCGCTGGCGCTTTTTCCCCCGGGAACTGCGCGGTGCACGCGCGGGCTGATCGCGCTCTTCCGATTGGGTGGGCCGACCCCTTCCACGCCCCCGCCCATGCGAAGAACGGCGTGCACGGGAAACACCCGCTTCCTGGCCCGATCCGCCAGTGTCCTTGTCATCGAATCCATCGAAGCGCATGCGCGGCAATCGAGAACCCAGTTTCTTTTCGATCGCCTTGACCTGCGCCGCGTCGTCGCGCGCAAACAAGGTGTAGGCACGGCCCGACTTTTCTGAGCGCCCCGTACGTCCGATTCGGTGCGTATAGGTATCGGGGGTATTCGGCACGTCGTAATTGATCACCTGCGAAACGTCGGCCACGTCGATGCCCCGGGCGGCGATATCGGTGGCCACCAGGATGTCGAAGGCACCGTTACGGAAGCCTTCCATGGCCTTGACCCGTTGGGGTTGGGACATGTTCCCTTGCAGCGCCACGGCCTTGAAGCCACGCTTCGCTAGCTTTTGGGCCGTGCGCTTGGCGCGGGCCTTGGTCCGCAGGAAGACAATCGCCGTGGTGTAACCTTCCTCGTTCAGCAAGACCT
The DNA here is from genome assembly GCA_029212955.1 of Planctomycetota bacterium. Classification (GTDB taxonomy): domain Bacteria; phylum Planctomycetota; class UBA1135; order UBA1135; genus NORP259. Next base: position 3,978 of record JARGOW010000096.1, read on the forward strand.
CGAGCAAGTCAAACTTCTGCCCTTCCGAAACGGGACACAGTGCGTGCTCGATGGTTTCCGCAGGTGCGGAGTCCCCCAAATCGACCACGTGGGGCTTGTACAGAATGTTGTCCGCCAGGTGGCGAATCTGCGGGGGCATCGTGGCTGAGAACAGCAGGTTTTGACGGTTCTTGGGTAGCTTGGACAGGATGCGTTTGATGTCCGGCAGGAAACCCTGATCGAACATATGGTCCGCCTCATCCAATACCAGGGTCTCAATGTTCTTGAGGTTCACCTTGCCCTGGTTGTACAGATCCAAAAGGCGTCCGGGGCAGGCCACGATGACTTCGGGGTTGGATCGCAGGGTGCGGATCTGCGGGACTGCGCTCGTGCCACCAAAAATGGCCACCGATCGGATCTTGGTGTGACGCGCTAGCAATTGGAGCTCCGCTTGTATCTGCAACACCAGTTCACGGGTGGGCGCTACGATCAAAACCCGGGGCCCATCCAACGGGAACGTAAGAATTCGCTCGATGATCGGCACCGCGAAGGCGCAGGTTTTGCCCGTTCCCGTTTGGGCCAGACCCAACACATCGTCGCCATCGAGGGCTGCGGGGATGGTATCCCACTGGATCGGTCGGGGTTCGGTGAACCCAGCGTCGTCGATTCCACGCTGGAGGCTTTCGACGAGACGGAACGATTTGAATCCGGTGCTAGACCGGTTTTCTTCTACTTGCTTTTGTATGACGGATCTCTTCTGGCGCCAGGTGCGAATTTCGATTCGCGAGGGAGGCGCTTCCGATCCGTACGACAGCGAGGGACTCGAAGATGAATGACAGCGCGGGTCCAATCTGGAAACCTGTCGTGCGCTGGTGTCGCCCTATCGGCGACCGTTTCGGAATGGCCCTGGGCCCGCTTCCGAGCGCGAAAGGTAGGGCATTTGCCATGGCGTGCAAAGCTGAAAAGCACAAAGGTGCCCCAGGATGATGGCAAACGCCCTGCGAGTCACCCCAATATGGGGCCCACTTCAGCGGGAGTTTGGCGCGGGCAGGTGACCGCGCTCCGACCCCACATTTTAGGGAAGGACGCGCCCACATCGCCGAACCCACGGGAGCGGGAACACGGTCGCCTGGTCCTAGGACTCCTGGATCCGCAACTGCTCGAGCGAGCGTCGCTCCAAGGTCGGCACCGTGCAGTCTTCGGCGGGATACCCCACAGGAATCAACAGGTAGGGTTTTTCGTTCGAAGGGCGACCCAGGAGCTTGGTGAGAAATCCCATGGGACTCGGAGTATGGGTCAACGTAGCCAGACCAGCATGATGCAAAGCCATGAGCAGGAACCCGCTGGCGATGCCCACCGATTCTTGGGTGTAGTAGCACTGCTCTCGTTCCCCATCGGGAGCCACCTGCCAGGCGTGTCGAAGCACGATGATCAAAGCGGGTGCGGTCTCGAGGAAAGACTTCTCAGCGTTGGTTCCCAAGCGCTCCAAATCCTTGATCCACTCTTCGTTCATGCGACCCGAGTAATTCTCCCGCTCCTCCTCCTCGGCGGCTTCACGGATAGCGCGCTTCTTGACGGGGTCGGTCACGACCACGAAAGTCCAGGGCTCCTTGTGGGCCCCCGAGGGAGCGCTGCCGGCCGTGAGGATGCAATGGTCGAGGACGCCCTCCGGGATGGGATCCGAGGAAAACTCGCGCACGCTGCGGCGACGTTGGGCCTCAACGTTCAGCGCTTGGGCCCGACGTTGCATTTCGTCGGGGGCCAAGCGCTGATGGTCCAGGGGCTGAAATCCGGATGTATCCACGATGGTGACTACTCGGTCTTACCGCGAATGGTCATGGAACAGCGGAAGGTCCACTTATCATCCGGAATCGCTTCCGGCTTGAGCGGTTTGTCGGTTCCGATCGTGAACTTGGTGACTTTGACGCGCTTGGACCCTTCCTCGAGCTTGAACATGAAGTTCGCGATTTGCGTGCGCTGGAAGGTCGGCGCTTTCTTCTTGCCGGAACCCAAGTTCTTGGGAAGGATCGCATACATACGGTCCGTGTAACCCTTGAGGCTCTTCACACCTCGGGCGGACGGATTGACCGCCACGCTGCCCAGGGCGATTTGCCGGTTGCTTGCAATGCCACGAATGTAGGAAGCTGAGTCTTCGCTCACGCGCAGATCCTCCCCCTCCAATTGCTTGTGCAAGTCGCTGTACAGGCGTGCTTTGGTCTGAATCTCTTCCACTTGGAGCTCCAAGCGGCTGTCTTTGCTGGGGCTGATGTTGTCGCTGCCATCGATCGCCAGCAGGTCGCGAAGGTGCCCCACACGTTGGTGTTGCTGCCAACCCAACCAACCGAGAACGCAGGCGCCGACCAGACACAAGGCGATCATGTATTGCATCGCCGAAAGTTTCTTGAGTGAACTCATGATGGCACCTAGCTCTTGGCGACTCCGGTAATGACCTTGGTGGTATCGACTCCGATGGTCAAACCCTCCACGATGATTCCATCGCCACTGGGTAATTCCTTAGTCGGCTTTTCGTCCAACTTGACGAACCAGTCGTCCTGATCTTCGATCTCGTTGCGGAACTGCTCGTAAGCGCGGGTGGCTTCCGCCGAGTTGGAGCCATAAAAGACGATGTCCATGCGGATATCGACCCAGCCATTTTCCTGGGCGCTGCGCCCGTCGACGAATTCGCCGCTAAACTTGTGGATGCTGGTACGCCAACGGCTGGAGTTCTTGCGGAGTAAATCCAAGACCAGATTGCTGGCCACAAAAGCCGACTGGGGCTGCTTGATCGAACCGGTATCACCGAGTTCTCCTTTGAGCTTGTTCAGATCCCGGTCCAGGAAACTGAGCGTGTCGGAGAAGGCATTCTCGATGGGCCGTGAATAGGAGCGCTTCTCGCCCTTTGCGGGGCGGAACTGCTTGGCGAACTTCACGATGTCCTTGGACGGCGGAACCATGGTGGCCTGGGACATTTGACCCGAGGAACCGACCAGGAAATTGAAGTTCGAGTTGACCAGGAACTCGATGGAGC
>JARGOW010000096.1:6994-9650 GCA_029212955.1 Planctomycetota bacterium
CGTTGCACGTTTTGGCGCTCCCTCATGAAGAACACTGCGCCAAGCATAGCGAGCAGCATGGCGGCCACGGCCACGGGGAATTCAATGCGCTCCCAGGTACCACTGAAAGCCAACTCTTCGCGGCGCAATTTGGGCTGCATGATACCGCCTCCCAGCTGGGTCACCGCTGCGCCGTAGGCCGCAACCAACTGCCCAAAGCCGTCGGCGGGTTGGCCTTCGTCCTCGTCAAAGCAGTCCAGGATGTAAACCGGAACATCCATGATCGTCTCGCCAACCAAACCCGGAAGTTCGATGCCGCAGACGTGGATGGCTTCGATCGGAAAGGTGGTTTTCGCGCCGGAAAGGGTGCGGCCCAGTTCGCGGCGAATGCGCTTGATGGCTTGATCCACCCGGCGGCTCGCTTCGACCGGATCGATCTTGGGAGCGCTAGGTGCATCGCCTTCCGCCGCTTCGTCGCCGCTTTCGGCAGCGTTTTCAGCGACCAGAGCCAACTCGTGGGTCAGGGCCCCGATGTGGATGACGCGCATTTCGCGGATGTTTCCGCCGTCCATGACGACGACGGACGTGGCCAGGTCACCCACATGCACGAGGAGCTGGGCTTCCTCCGGTCCGCACATGTTGGCGGATGTGGCCGCGTTGACCATGGCCGAGGTCTCGAGTTGGGCTTCGAGCGGTTCCAACCCGGCGCGCGAAAGCAACTTGAGCGAGGCTTGGAGGTCGTCCTTGGGAACCGCGGTCACCAACAGGTTCGACGAATCCTCGCCTTCATCTAGCACGTGGTAATCCACCACCACGTCGTCGATGCTCCACTGGGGAAGGTGATCTTCGACCTCGAACTTGATGACCTGCTCCAGCTTGGAGCGATCGGAGAAAGGCAAGGTCAACTGCCGGAACGCGCTGGAACCGCTGTCGACCACCAAGCCCAGGTTGTCCGTGGGGATTCGGTGTGCTTTGGCCGCGTCCTTCAGGAGATCGACAGCATGGCTGGCCGGATCTTCTGCGTTTGGGTCAAATTCGCCAGCGTAGTAGGCGATGATCTTGTGCTTTTTGGAATTGCCTTCCAGAACCACCAGCTCAAATCGCCGGGGGCCCATTCGGAGGCCGCAGGAACGTGCCATCGGTCAGCGTGCGGGGAAAAGGGTTTCGGTGCCAGCCAAGCGATCGTCAAAAAGCTCGCGCTGGTGCGGGGGTAAGACCTTATCACGAATGAGGGCCATAAACTTGCGGTCCTCCTCATCCAATTCTCGGCCCATCTGGGTGTCCAGGGTCGATTTGTGGTGCGCTTCGATGCGGCTGCGCTTCTGGTAGTGGAAGCGGAGCAACTCTCGCAGGTAGTGGGAGCGCTTTTTGGAGAGTTCGAACTCCAGCTCGAACTTGCTGGCAAAAGACTCGTAAGGGGCCTCTTCGGCCCCCTTCTCGTCCAAAAGGCGGGAAAAGGCCATGCCCGCTAGGAACATGATGACGGCCAATCCCAGGACCAGGAGGCGGTCCTTCACTCGCTGTCGCCCCCGTCCGAATTCTCGGACTTGTTCTCTGCGTTCTGCTCGGTTTTCGGAGCGGACAAATCGCCATTCATGCGGTCCAGGTCCTCAATCATGCTGTCCATCGAGGATTCCGTCGCGTGAAGGTTGGTGTTCTGGGAGGCCTTTTGGCCCGACAAGGCAAAGCCAAGGGCCACTAGAAGCAGGGCGGCCAACGCGGTCATCTGGAGCAGGAAACCCTGCATCCGGTTGCCGCTGGCTCCCGTGGCAATCGCGGATCCGCCTTGCAGCAGCTCCTGGGGCCCGGACGCGACGGGCGCCTGACCGTCGAAAGCCGCAGCCACCACGCGCCCGGCGAATCCTGCGGAAACCGGCTGCTGGGGCGGGTTCACGAACCAGCGGCTCAAGTCCCGGGTTTCGTCGGCCAAAGCCCGGCAGGGCTCGCATTGGGCCAGGTGCTCCTGAAGGAGCCCGACCTCTTGAACCGAGAGCTCTTGATCGGCTCCCAGGGAAATCCATCTTTCAGATTGGTCGCAACGCATAATTACAGTCCCTCCACAAATTCGGGGTGCTTTTGGATCAGCTTGTCCTTGAACTTCGCCCGGGCCCGGAAGATCCGTGATTCCACGGTTCCGATGGATACGCCCAGGGTTTCGGAGATCTCCGCATAGGAGAGGCCCTCCAATTCCCGCAGGATCAGGACATCCCGGAAGATGTCGGGCAGCTCCTGCAGAACGTCACGGGTGATCTCCACGACTTCAGAGCTCAGCATCTGGGCGTCCGGAGCCGGCAATCGAGCCGACCGGCCCTCCGCCCCTCCCGGGCCCCCAAGGACCTCTTCAGGATCCTCCATGGCCTGGACCGGGGAGCGCCCTTTGCGCTTCAGGTGGTCCAGAATCGTGTTCTTGGTGATGCGATACAGCCAGGTGTAAAAACTGGCTTGGCTCTGGAAGCTGGACAGGCGCGAGTACGCCTTGAGGAAGGATTCCTGAACCAGGTCTTCCATCTCAGCCTGACTACGCAAGTAGTGGCGAGCCAGCCCAAACAGACGGCTCTGATGCCTTTCTACAAGGATCTGGAACGCCTCACGGCTGCCTTCGAGGGTTTCCCGAACCAGCTCTTCATCGTTCACTTCGATTCTTTCCATACGTATCAGTCCCATGACGGCCGCTTGG